>JAIEQM010000062.1 GCA_019747705.1 Chitinophagaceae bacterium
TATCGGTTGGTGTCTTCACCAACCGAAACCTGATATTAAAAACTGGTTGGTGAAGACACCAACCAGTAAGAAAAAAAAGGTGGGTGAGAGGAAAATAGTTCAGCTTTTGCGGTTGCGTATTCGCTGAAAAGTATCTTCCAGTAACAATCCTGCAAACATACCGATGGCAAATACAGAAAGAAATTCCACCACCCGCATAGTATCGGGGCGGTTAATACGGATAAAGTTTAAAACGCTGATAAGCAATCCGGTTAAAAGAATCCACCTTTTTCTGTTTTGCATTGTTCAATTGTTTTATTGCTGTAAGATAAGACCAAAAAGTAATAACTCAAACAGGTTTATTCCTTACTGCCATCCTCCGTTTTTAGCTGAGTATATCAATGCCGCCACCAAACTGCTCCACCCTGTTTGATGCGATGCACCAATACCTTTGCCAGTATCACCATGATAATACTCATAAAATAAAACAAGGTCTTTGTTTTCGGGCTGCTCATAAAACCATCTGTCGTTTTCATGCACAGGCCTTGTTCCGTTCGTGCCTGTTTCAAAAGTGGAGATGATTTTTGCTGAGAGTTCATCTGCAATTTGCCTGAGGTTGCAAATTGTTTGAGAACCTGTTGGAAACGGCAGTTGAATACGATCGCCATAAAATTCATACAACTGATGCAATGTTTGAATCAACAAATAATTAATAGGCATCCATACAGGACCCCTCCAGTTACTGTTGCCGCCAAACATATTATTATCACTTTCGCCCGGCATATAACTAATTGAATAGTTGGTATGATTGAATTGCAGACTGAAGGGGTTGTGCTGATGAAATTTTGACAATGCACGGATACCGCCCGTTGATAAAAATTCATTTTCATCCAGCATTACAGTAAGCAACTTTATCATACGCTCTTCATCAATCAATGAAATCAACAAATCCCCATTGTCATTTACCAGTTCACCGGGCAGCGCTTTATGATGCATGTTGTAATATTTTTTTACATACTGCATGCGCTTTTTAAAATCAGGAAATTGTTGCAGACATTCGCTTTTTATCATGGCTGCATCAAACAAAACACTCAGCCCCACAACAGAACGAACTTTTAAAGCAATGCTGTTTCCATCAGCAGTATGCAAACAGTCGTAAAAGAAATGATCATTCTCATCCCATAAACTATCATTGATAGAACCTGCAATTAAAATAAAATGTTCATAAAACTTGGTAACAATATCTTCATAGCTGCTATCGGTTTGTGCAATTTCCAAAGCCATTTCCATAAGATTGAGTGCATACATGCCCATCCATGATGTAGCATCCACCTGCTCTAACATATTGCCGGGTGGAATGCTGCTACGGTCAATAACACCAATATTATCCAAGCCTAAAAAACCACCGCTGAAAATATTGTTTTGATTTTCATCTTCACGGTTGGCCCACCAGGTAAAATTGAGTGTGAGCTTTTGAAAGATGCGTTTTAAAAAATGAATATCGGCCTGGCCATGAATTTCTTTTTCGATCCTGTACACCTGCAATGCAGCCCATGCCTGTACGGGAGGATTTACATCATTAAAATTCCATTCATAAGCCGGTATTTGTGCTGATGGGCTCATGTACCATTCCCTGCATAATAAAATCAGTTGATTTTTTGCAAAAACCGGATCAATCATGGCCATGGGTATGCAATGAAAACATAAATCCCATGCAGCAAACCAGGGATACTCCCATTTATCCGGCATGGCCAGTACATCTGCAATTTTTAAATGCTCCCATCCGGCATTACGTCCATACTTTCTTTCCTCAGGAGGATTGATATTGTGTGCATCACCATTGAGCCAGCGTTCCATATCGTATTGATAAAATTGTTTGCTCCACAACAAACCTGCAAATGCCTGGCGCTGAACATTGGCTGTATCAGCAGAGATCCCTTCCGGCAGTAAACTTTTGTAAAAAGCATCTGCTTCTTTTTTGCGTTCAGAAAAAACAGTATCAAAGTTTTCATCAAAAGGGTTTTGCAGTTCTTCTTTTGAAAGACGCAGAAAAATCCGTTGCGATTCTTTTGCAGGAATGGAAAGACGGTAAACAGGTGAAAATTTTGTGCCGGTTGTTTTTGTTTTCAACTGCTCATGCAAATCATATTGCTCATGGATGATGGCATCATGAAAAGCATCTTTTACAAACAAAGAATGATTGGGATAATTAAATACTCTTTGGGTATTGGTTTCATTCTCCGTCATCAATGTTTCATTGGTAACAGAATAATAAAAATAATATTCACCCAGCCGGTTGTTGGCAGCTTTTACAGCGCCCGCATTTTTTAATGGGTTTAAAATTTCCAGCACTGGTTTTTCAATGTTGTCATTAAACATCCAGCGGTTGCGGAACCACAATGTAGGCAGCAAAACAATGGCCGCTTCTGAATTACTGCGGTTTGTAATTTTTACATCAATGCAAATATCTTCTGAATGGTTTTTGGCATACTTCACCCGCACATCAAAATAATTCCCATCCTTAAAAACACCGGTATCAAGTATTTCAAATTCAGGGTCTGTTTTGCTGCGGCGTGCGTTTGTTTCAATTAATTGTTCATAAGGAAATGCCGCCTGCGGGTATTTGTACAAATACTTCATGTAAGAATGTGTGGGTGTATTATCCAGGTAGTAATACAGTTCTTTCACATCTTCTCCATGATTGCCTTCTGCATTGGTTAAACCAAATAAACGTTCTTTTAAGATGGCATCTTTTCCATTCCACAATGCAATGGCAAAACATAAATCCTGGTGCAAATCACTGATGCCTGCAATTCCATCTTCGCCCCAGCGGTAAACCCTGCTTCCTGAATGTTCGTGTGTAAAATAATTCCATGCATCGCCATTGGCGCTGTAATCTTCACGCACAGTACCCCACTGGCGTTCACTGAGGTAAGGCCCCCATGTTTCCAAAGGAATTTCTTTAGCAGCGTTTGCTTCAAGACGTTTGTATTCGGCTGTATCTTTTACAGGTAACTGCATTGTTTGTTGTATTAAGATTAGCCACCTGTTGCAAAACCTTCAAACACCGTCATACCACCATCAATAAAAATACTGGCGCCGGTAATATAATCACTGTCATCACTTGCAAGAAACACAGCCAGCTTGCCAATATCTTCCGGTTTTCCAATACGGTCATAAGGAATGATATCCATGAGCTTGTTGTATGCTTCCGGTGTTTCCCATGCAGATTTGTTGATAGGTGTTTGAATAGCGCCGGGACAAATACTGTTAACCCGAATTTTTTGTCTGCCATATTCCTGCGCCAGTGTTTGCATCAGCATTTTAATACCGCCCTTGCTGGTGGCATAGTTGGCGTGGCCGGCCCATGGAATGAGTTCATGCACACTGCTCATGCAAATAATTTTTCCGCAGGCAACACTTCTTTCAGGAACAATACCCCTTCTTAAAAATTCTTTCACCGCTTCTCTTGCACATAAAAATTGCCCGGTGAGGTTTACATCAATTACAAATTGCCATTGGGCCAATGTCATTTCATGAAACTTTGCATCACGCTGCAATCCTGCATTGTTCACTAAAATGTCAACCGTACCAAACTGTGTAATGGTTTGCTGAAACATATTGATCACCTGGTCTTCCTTGCTCACATCGGCTTGTATTGCTACGGCAATACCGCCGTTTGCTTTTATTTTATCTGCTACCGCATTGGCAGCATCGGGGTTTACCACATAATTCACCACAACATTTGCGCCTGCATCTCCCAATGCTATAGCTACTCCTTCTCCAATACCCGAATTGGCACCTGTAACAATGGCTGTTTGTCCGGCAAGTTTTTTATCACTCATACATTTGTGTTTTAAAATTATTTGTATTTGATTTTATAGATTAAGATGATGATTGCAAACACCAGCGTAATGGCATTGGCAGCAACTATAGGTATATTGGAAGTAAACATACCAAACAATAACCAGAGCAATGTGCCCAGTGCAAACAATGAATACATAAACAGCGATATACCACTTGTATTTTTTGTTTGAATGGTTTTGATTGCCTGCGGCAAAAAAGAAGCTGTGGTTAAAACAGCTGCTGCAAATCCCAGAATAGTAACGGTGTTCATTTTTACTGTATAGTTAAAAAAATGTGACTGTACTCTAAATTATGATTTAATGAATGAAATAAGCCCCTGCATTTTTTGCAGGGGCCCTTACTAAAACCACCAAAAGCCCCGAAATTTACAAAACCAACCCCGCCGAAAAAAAATTTATAAGCCTGTTAAGTTTGTGTTGTTCAGCACTATGTTGTTTATACTTTTTTAATGAGTTGACTATAATTTGATGAATCACTATCCGGAAGTAAAGCTAATTTTTATAATGCCACAGGCCTGCAATTGGTCGTCCATCAGGCAATAACTGTCGGTGAACGGTTTGTAATCAAGCCAACAGTTCCTAAGATTCTTTACAACAGAGTTCCTGCATTTCCATCTCCCTTCACCCTTGTGCTTTGTGTATGTTCTTTAACAGTATTAAACTTTCTTTTTCAATCTTTGATAGCAGCCGAATATTCATGCACAAGATGTTTATTAAGTACAATTAATTTCTCTGCCTCATCAATAGAAATTAATGACTTATTGTAAAGTCCTTGCTCAATTTCCTTTTTGGTTTGAATAATTTTGTTTTCAGCCAGCGCCAAAGTTTTAAGCAGTGTACAGCTGCGGTATTTTCGCTGCTCCATATCTCTTTGCCTTGTTTCATGTGCTGTAAAATTATTAACTCCAATACCTATGAAAACAGAAGCAATTCCTGATATGCGTATTTCAAGCGCATTGTTGTGCGTAAAAAAAGTAAGAAAAATTACAGCCGCTCCCAGAACAATAAAAATAAAAACACGGGCACTAAAAAACAGTTTCAGAAAATGGATGAAGCGGTTATTATTGTTGTTCATTACAGCTATTGAGCAGGGTAAAAGCGAATTTGTTCAAAAACATAACCGGGGTTCTTCCGCAACTCATCCAGCAATTGCTTCAGTTCGCTTCCCGCCCATTTTTTCTGAAACATCTGATCGTGCAGCAGTATTACAATATGGCCGGGTGCAAATGTGGTTCCGGCTTTTAACCGTTCTTCAATTTCTGTTTTCATAGCCGAAACAGTTTGCACAGGCGATCCTGTTTTTGCGTTGTGCTGCCACTCCAGGTCCCAGCCTATAACTTTATACCCCAGTTGTGCCAGCGAATCTGCGGCAGCAGAACCGCTTTTTACATCATCCCGTTTCCTGTTACCTATGCGCCACATGTTACGGCCGGGCAGCCGCACAATTTTATATTGCAGTTTTAAGAACGCCTGATTTTTCAAAATATCCGCTACCACTCCACCGGGGTTGCTGTAAAATTTTTCATATCGGTTCTTTGCATGCGTATAGCTGTGATTGTATTCATCAATAAACGGGTTTTCTTCATAATACTTAAAATAATTTTCCACGCTGCGGTTTTTCTGCACATGCTCACCCACCAGGAAAACACTCACTTTTAATTTCTCAGCAAGTATCACACTGTCAATATTCTCACTGCCGTTCAGCGGGCCATCATCAAACGTAAAGTAAATGTATTGTTCATTGGCAGGTGGTTCTTTTTTAAAAGTATAACTCAGCGCAGGAAGATGCGTTTGTATGATGTGCCCCGCAGAAAATTCACCGGGATGGATGTAATACGCATCTGCTATGATGTAAAGCAGGGGCAGTAACGGGATGATAAGAGCAATAAAATATTTTCGCATCAGATAAAATTGTGCTGAATTTAAAATTCTCTACAAGAAATGATATTTACCCATTTCAACCGGCAAACGGGCAAAGCCAATCGTTCAATATCAGTTTTGAGCAAGAAACATTTTTGCTTCATCAATTGCTTTAAAGCATACCTCAGCAACTGCTTCATAGTTGTTGCTGATGCTGTTCATGTGCTCTTTGTTACCGGCGCTGCGTTCAATATCATTAAGATGCGGAGCCAGTGTTTCAAGCAAACCCATATAAGAAACAGATGTTTTCATATTATGTGCTGTATCTTTTAGAAGCTGCCATTCATTTTTTGCAATTGCATTTTTTAACAGGGATAACTGCTCCGGCACCTGTAAAATAAATTCCTGCGTCATTGCTTTTTCAAATTCAATATTTCCTTTTGAAAGTTGTTTGAGGTAATGTAAATTAATTACAGAAAAAGAATTTGCAGGCGACTGCATTGGATATGGAGGCAACTGAGATTGTCCGGGTTTATGATTTTTTTCAGTGTATTGCTGAATGAGTTCCAGCAATTGTTCTTCACGTATGGGTTTTGAAATGTAATCATTCATACCATAACTGATGCATTTTTCCCGCTCACCCTTCAAGGCGTGGGCCGTCATGGCAATGATGGGTATATTATTTTTTAATTCTGTTCGTATAAGTTGAGCGGTAGTATAGCCGTTCATCAGCGGCATTTGAATATCCAGCAGCAACAAATCAAAATGTTCTGTTCGTAATAATTCCAGCGCCTCTTTGCCATTGTTCACCAGTACATAAGGCATCTGCCAGTCGTTCATCAAATGTTTCATAAGCGACTGGTTCATACTGTTATCCTCTGCAATAAGAATTCTGGCAGCTAAAGCCCTGTTTTTTGTTATTATTTTTTGACCTGCTTCTTTTTCATACACTTTTTCCTCAATTGTTTCATAGGGAATTTCTACTGTAAACACACTTCCGGCGTTGAGTTTACTTTCAGCCATTACCGTTCCGTTTTGTAATTCTGCCAGTTGTTTTACAATAGCCAGACCCAGTCCGGTTCCTCCATATTTACGGGTGGTATCTGCATCAGCCTGGTTAAACCGGTCAAAGATGCTTTGTAATTTTTCTGGGCTGATGCCGATGCCGGTATCACTTACTTTTAACTGAAGGATGATGGCGCCTTCTTTTATGGAAGGAACATTTACAGTTACATCAATAGAGCCGCTGGCTGTAAACTTTACTGCATTGCTGATGAGGTTTGCAAGTATTTGTGTGAGGCGCATACTGTCGCCATTGAGATAATCCGGCACTGTTTCATCCACCACCGTTTGCAGCTTTATATCTGTATGTTCCAGTTTGGCCTGAAACATAACTTCTACAGAATGCAACAACTCCCTTAAACTAAAAGGCGCTTTTTTAATACGCAGCATACCGGCTTCAATCTTTGAAATATCAAGAATATCATTAATAATCGTCATCAGGTTTTCGCCGGAGCTGCTGATGGCATTTACATATTCTTTTGACTGTGCATTCAAATTCTGTTTCTGCAATAAATTTACAAAACCAAGCACCGCATTCATAGGTGTGCGAATTTCATGGCTCATGTTTGCGAGGAACTGTTCTTTAACCGCTGATAATTCTTTTTCTTTTTTCTGTGCTGCATTTAATGCCCGTATCAGTTCTTCCTGCCGTTTAATTCTTGCGGCAATAAACAAAAACGCAATTAACGCAAATATGCAGGCGGCTATTACCGTAAACTTACTCCACTTCAATGCCTTCCTGCTTTCCATATCAGACTGGTTGCTGAAGTTGATGGCATTGGTTTCACCGGCGGCATCTAACTGGTGGATAGTGGCGAGAATTTTATTGGTGAGCCTGCTCCCCTGTTCAGGATTATTCACCATACGTTCAGCCTGTCTTTTGCCGGCTACATCAAGTGTGTCAAGTATAGCATTGCTGTAGCTGGTTTTTTGTAATACCTGTGCTTTCAGTTCATCAAAAAGCGGCCGGGTGAATTTATTCAGCACTTCGGTGTGGCCTCCAATTCTGCTGATGTCTTCTTTAATTAAATCAATTTCTTTTTCAATCCGTACCAGGTGAGCGGTATCATTGGCAATAACAGCGCCTTTAATTTTGGCCTCCATCGAAAGTAAATCGCTGGAAAGTTTTTGGAGGTTGTTTTTTAAAACCAGTTCATCTTTAAGCTGGTTATTTCCACTCACAACATCATTAATGCTCCTGTTGGCATTAAACTGCAGGAATATTAAAAAAAGAATACTTCCAATAAATATGGAAAGTAAAACGTATTTCAGTTTTGTTTGCGGCATGTTGCAAGCTATGGGTATTTACTCAATCCAGTGTTTGCTTTTCAAATCTTGAATAAGTAAAATAAGCAAAAACAATGCAGGCAACAAAACCGGCGCCCGTTAAAATTTCATAGAAAAGGTTATGCCATATATAAACAAAGTTCAGAAAAAGATAAGCAATCAAACAAAGGAGAATGATATCGGCAATAAATAATATGATGTACGCTTTTTTCACGGTTTCATTAAACTAAAAAAAAGGGCCGCATAAAGATGCAGCCCGTTAAACCAAAACTAACTGCTTATGAGAAAAATGTATGAAAGAACTAATCTTTAAACCCGGCACAAATGTAGTTTGTGTTAAAAGGTTCTTTAACAGTCAGTCGTTAAACGGGCAATATTGGTCGGTGAGAGGCCTCAGAGGATATTCAGCCGTTTATTAAGCGCCGCCCTGTAACTGTCTGCAACCGGCACGGTCTTGCCATTAATAATCAATGCCCCATCCTGAATGGTATCAACTTTACTAACAGCAATGAGATAAGAGCGGTGCACACGTATAAACCGGGATGCAGGCAAGCGTTCTTCCACTGTTTTTAATGTGGTGTGAATGGCATAAAATTTTTGGGGCGTATATAGTTTTACATAATCACCCATTGCTTCAGCAAAAAGGATCTCATCTGTTTTCAGACGGCGCACAACATTGGAGTCACGGATAAAAATAAATTCATCGTTGCTAAAGTTTACTTCTTCCCTGTTATTGTCAATTAATTCCCTTGCTTTATCTATTGCCTGGATAAAGCGTGCCGGTGTTACCGGTTTTACAATATAATCAGCCACATTCAATTCAAATGCTTCTGCAGCATATTCTGTTTTGGAAGTGGTAAAAATGATAACAGGTTTTTTGGCGCCGAGATTTTTGGTGAGCTCCAGCCCCGTCATACCGGGCATTTCAATATCAAGTAATAAAAGATCAACCGGCTCATTTTGCAGAAAATTATAAGCATCTGTTGCACTGGCACATTCACCTGCTACGGTAAGGTCTTTTATTTCGCCTGCCAGTTGCTTCATGGCCATACGTGCCATTTTGTTATCGTCAATAATCAAACAATTCATATACATCAATCAGGTGTTGAACAAACCTTCAAATGCAAGATAAGGATTGAACGTTTAATTTGTTTATTTTGCAGAATCATGTCCAATCCCAACCTCAACAGTGATAAAGAGTTTTTAAGTGCTGCCGATAAGGAGTTTGAGAACAACATCCGCCCTTCTCAAATAGAAGATTTTGCAGGGCAGCCGCAAATCATCAGCAACTTAAAAATATTTATACAGGCTGCAAAGATGCGTGGCGAAGCATTGGATCATGTGTTATTTCATGGCCCGCCCGGTTTGGGTAAAACAACTTTGAGCCGTATTGTGGCCAATGAAATGGGAGTAAGTATTAAAGAAACCAGCGGACCTGTAATTGAAAAACCCGGTGATCTTGCCGGGCTCCTCACAAGTTTAGAAGCCAATGATGTGTTGTTTATTGATGAAATCCATCGGCTGAGTACAGTAGTGGAAGAATACTTGTATGCAGCGATGGAAGATTACCGCATTGATATTATGATTGACACCGGCCCCAATGCCCGAAGCATTCAACTCAATCTCAATCCGTTTACTTTAATTGGCGCTACAACCAGAAGTGGTTTGTTAACAGCGCCTCTCCTATCACGCTTTGCCATTAAATCAAGATTGGAATATTACAGTGCGGAGGTGTTGCAAAAAATTATTCAGCGTGCATCAGGTATTCTTCATGTAAAAATCACCAGCGATGCTGCAAAAGAAATTGCCTGCCGCAGCCGTGCCACACCACGTATTGCCAACGGACTGTTGCGCCGCATGCGGGATTTTGCACAGGTGCTGGGCAATGGTGTGATTGATTTGGGTGTAACACAACACGGGCTCAAAGCATTGAATGTAGATGAATATGGTTTGGATGATATGGATAATAAAATTCTGCTCACCATCATTGATAAATTTAAAGGCGGCCCGGTTGGAATTACCACTATCGCCACTGCTGTGGGTGAAGAAGCGGGCACTATTGAAGAAGTGTATGAACCGTTTTTAATACAGGAAGGATTTTTACAACGCACTCCCCGTGGAAGAGAAGTTACTGCTAAAGCGTATGAGCATTTGGGGAAGAAACCGATTGGCGGCAGCAACCCCACTTTGTTTAGTTAAAATCACTCATCTTTTTGTAAACCGTGTTATCAAATTACTTATGCAAAGAAGGATTATACAAGTTTTAATAATCGCCTGTTTCCCTCTTGGTATTATTGCACAAAAAGATACTGCATTCAATAAAAAACCATTTCAATACCCTAAGCTTTTGGAACGTGCCAATTTTGGTGTGGATGTTGCTTTATTTCAATATGCCTTTTCTGCTGCTCAATTAGAGCCGGGTTTTAAAGTTGAGTCTGTTACAACGCCACCCCTGGGTGTAGCGTAAATTTATTTGGCTATAATTTCAACAACTATTTAGCTGCTAATATTTATTATATGCAGCCTGTTTTGTTTGTGAAATACAACAACATCAATAACGATGGAAAAAGTTATTCAATTACACCAATGTGGGGGCAGTTGCATTAAGAGGCAATCTTCCGCTTTTAAAAAAAATGCAAGTGCATACAGAAGCTGGTCTGAGTGTTGTTACCCGTTCCGGCATCATCATCATCATCAATAACAAAACGGTTGTAAAAGAAATCAACTATGCTGCTTTCTTTCTGGAAAGCGGAATTAATTACAGGCTCAATAACAAATGGATGCTGCACACAAGCTTCAGCTATGTGCCCGGCAGTAAAAAATTAAATTAACCTTTTACTGCGTTTTACGCAGCAGGGTTTCGGTATCATTTGCAAGCGCTTTCTCAAGACAAAGTGATTGCAAAACAAAAAGCAGGTTATTATTTTCCAAAACAGCTATTACAAATTGGTTATGCAAGTAATGTATTGGGCTATGGTGTGAATGATTTTATTTCAGGCGGCAGCATCAACCCTGTTCCCTTGTTTTGGGGTGGCGGTGCAAGGGTGTAAAAAGGCATCAGCATCAATTACCAGCGTACTGCTTTTCACAGTAAAAAAGTTTTTTCATTGGAATGGGGTATAAGTGCAGGATACTGGCAAACCGAAGAATTAAAAGAGCAGTTCTTTACCATTGCAGCTTATCCGGTATTTAAATTTCATGTGCTGCGTTCCAAAACAACAGATGGCTATTTTTTCTATTCAGTAGCCGGCCCGGCTTTTCAATCAAAAACAAATTTGGATTATGAACTGCTTGGCCGGAAATTCACCTTTCGTGATTATATGGGCATTGGTATGTACACAGGCAAAAGAAAACAACTCAATTTGGAATTAAACATCGGCCACTTCAGCAATGGAAATTTGTTTTCTTCCAATGCGGGTATCATGGTGCCCTTGAGTTTGAATGCAGGGTTTTGTTTTTAAATCGTTTGTTTAAAGCAAATTATTTTTTGCGCAGCACAAACAGGCGCTTTATGTTCTGATTATTGTATTGGTAATTTTTCCCGAAAAAAATCCTGAGCCAAAACTCATAAAAAAAGCCGGTTTTGGCTCAGGATTAATCTTCATACTCAAACGGCACAAACAACTGGTCAATCGTTAATGACTGATCCACCAGGCCCAGGCTATGTTCATTTATCCGTAAACCCATGCTGGTAATTAAAGTAATAAATAACTGTTTGCGTGTTTGGGTTTCCTGTTTAAAACTGTTTTTGTTTTTTAGTAATGCAGCCGCATATTTCTTATCAATCACAAACACATCATTGCAAAACTTCAGTTCAAAAAGATTGATGCAGTTGTCTCTGCGGGTGAGTACTAAATCAACCTGCACGGCATCTTTATCGCTGTTGTTTTTGCTGCGCCAGATGGATGCCTGTGTGTACATACCACTGATGCCCAGCGCCCGTTTAACAGCGGGCAAATGCCGCAGACAAACAGTTTCAAAAGCAAGGCCGCTCCAGCTTTTCCACGAAGGTGTATCACTTAAACGCAGCCAAGTTCCTTTTCCACCGCTCCGGTTGGGCTCCATAAATTTGAGATAAAACAAACTGAAGGCATCAGTGAGTTTATAAATATTGTCTTTGGTTTTTTTGCCAACGGGCAGGTAAGGTGTAATAAAACCGGAGGCTGTTAAATCTTCCAGCAAGGCAGTGGTGCTGCCGCCGCTTTGCAGCTTGCAGGTTTTAATAATCTGGCTTCGGCTGAGCCCCATGGGTTTGGCCGCTAAAGCACGTACTACTTTAATATGCCTGTCTGCTTTGTCAAATAAGGATTGATACAATTCTGTAAACTCCTTGTACAAAAAACCATTCTTGGTAAAACAGGCCGCATCTGTTATTTGTGCAGCGCTGAGGCCGGGCTTTGCCTGTTCTAAGTAATACGGTATGCCGCCCATGGTCATGTAAAGCTGTGTAATTTCATAATGATTGAGTTGGATGTTTTTGTATCTCAGAAACTGTTCTGTTTCGTACAATGTAAAAGGCATCAACGGTATTTTGTGAGTAATGCGGTTGTGCAATCCGCCACGGTTGCGCACTACTTCCTGCAGCATCCAACTGGCGGCTGAGCCGCAAAGAATCACTGCCAGGTTATTTTGCTGTGCGGCCCAGGTGTTCCAGAAATGTTCAAATGCCGAAAGAAAATTGGATTTGGGTGTTTGCATCCATGGAAACTCGTCTAAAAACACCACTGCTTTTTTGGTGCGTATTTTTTTTGCCAGCAGTTTGCTTAACAGTTCAAATGCTTTAAACCAATCGGCAGGCACAGGCAAATCAATTCCTTTGTTCAGTTGTTTTGAAAGTGCGGTTGTAAACTGCTCCAGTTGTATTTCGGTAGTAACATAATGAACACCTGAAAACTGAAACACCATTTGTTTTTGCAGACAGGTGCGGATGAGATAGGTTTTGCCTACCCGGCGGCGGCCATATACTGCCACCAGGCTGGCTTTGGAACTTGCTGTAATACTGTCCAGTATTGCTTTTTCGGCTTCACGGCCGGTAACCAGTGAATCGGTCATAAATAAAAATGTTGAGCCAAAACTACAATTTTTTATGAGTTTTGGCTCAACATTCTATTTCTATCTTAAGCCAAAACTCATTTTTTTACCGGGTTTTGGCTCAGGATTTTTTATCTCGCCATATCACTATAATCTTTTGTTTCTTCTTCCAGCACCGGTTCATTTAATTTTACCAGATGTGCCCTGCGTTTTTTCTCTCTTGTACGCATCGTCATATTGAGCATTTCAACACCAAAGGAGAAAGCCATACCGAAGTAGATGTAATTCTTTAAATGCAGTTGATGTGCTGCTTCACTGTCCCATCCTTCTATTACCAAACTCAAACCAATCATTACTAAGAACGAAAGCGCCAGCATTTTAATAGTGGGATGCTTACGAACAAAAGATGAAATAGCCGGACTGAATAAAAACATTACAATCATTGCAATGATTACGGCTGCAATCATAATTTCCACATACTTGGCTGTGCCGCCTGCGGTGATGATGCTGTCAAAAGAAAACACGGCATCAATCAACATGATCTGGCCAACAGCAGCGCCAAATGAAATTCTTTTTTGCCCACGCATGGTTTCATTCGGGTCTTCGCCTTCCAGTTTGTTATGAATTTCTTTTACTGATTTATAAATAAGGAATAAACCACCGGCCAGCATTACGATACTTGCAAGATCAAGACCTTTTCCAAACCAGCTTTCAGGAATGATATATTTCCCTTTTTGTGTGAGCAACCAGCTTAAACCAAACAGCAACAAACTGCGCATTAAAATACCCAGCACCATCCAGAATTTGCGGGCACGGTTTCTGTCTTTCTCATCTTTTAAACGGTTGAGTGTGAGTGAAACGAAAATTACATTATCAATACCCAAAACAATTTCCAGCACCACCAATACTAAAAAGCTGATGATACTTTCACTCGTAAATAAATGTTCCATGTATTTTAAAAAATTAAAGATGCAAAAGTAATGGTTTGCTGATTGATGCTGCTTAGAGCCCTTTGCAAATCTTTTTGGCTATGGCAGGGCCTTCATAAATAAAACCCGTCCACACCTGCACCAATGATGCACCTGCATTCAACTTTTCTTTTGCATCAGCTGCAGTAAAAATGCCGCCGCTTGCAATAATGGGAATACTGCCTTTTGTTTTTTGATGAATGTATTGCACCACTTCTGTACTTCTTTTTTTAACCGGTAAACCGCTCAAACCACCAGCACCTATTTTTTGACTTTTGACTTTTGACTTTTCATTTAATCCTTCACGTGAAATCGTAGTATTTGTTGCAACCAAACCATCTAATTTTATTTCAGTTGCCAAATCAATGACATCATCCAGTTGTTCATTGGTTAAATCAGGGGCAATTTTCAGCAGTATCGGTTTGTGATTTGTTTTCTGTGAACGCAATATTTGCAAATGCGTCAAAATTTTACGCAGACTTTCTTTTTCCTGAAGCTCTCTTAAACCCGGTGTGTTGGGACTGCTCACATTCACTACAAAATAATCAACATATTCATAGAGTTCATTAAAACAAATTTCATAATCCTTCCATGCATCTTCGTTGGGAGTGATTTTGTTTTTGCCGATGTTACCACCGATCATCAGCCGGTAGTTGTTAGCCTGTAGTCCTGAGTCTGTACTATCGGCTACCGGCTTATGGCTACCGGCTTTTTGATTCCAATCTGCCAATCTTCGTTTCACTACTTCCACTCCATCATTATTAAAACCCATTCTGTTAATAATCGCTTTGTCTTTGGGCAAACGAAACAAACGTGGTTTATCATTTCCCGCCTGTGGCTTGGGCGTAACGGTTCCAATTTCAACAAAACCAAAGCCAAGCGTTTCCAGTTCACGCAAATACTTTGCATTCTTATCAAAACCGGCAGCCAGTCCAACAGGATTTGAAAAGTTTAAATTGATTGTGGTGTATTGAGGAATTGCTTTGGGCTGAAAGCTTGCTGCCATCAGCTTTCTTACAAACCCGATACTGCACAGCAACTTCAAACCATTCATGGCGAAGTAGTGTACTTTTTCAGCATCAAACAAAAAGAAAATGGAACGGATAAGTTTATACATCAAAATCGGCTTTCTTAATTAAAAGTATCAATTGTTTATCCGTAATGTTTTCCACCTCGGATTTATCGTAAATATCAAGCAGCGTGATTCTTTTTCTTTCAAGCTTCACATATGTAATTACTCTTGCCCCGCCGCTTTTTCCTGTATTTTTTGAAGAAATTTTCAACCGCACTTTATAGCAGCTTTTACCAAGGGATTCGCCCTGTAATGGATTTGATTGCAGGCTTTCAATAAAAGAGGCGTAGTCTTTTTTAATGGAAGGATATTTTTTAGAAAGCAGTTTCAAATGCTTTGTAAATGCATCCGTACGAAGTATTTCAAAGCTCATCTAAAAGGCTTTGGGCTGATTTAAGTTTTACCTTTCCTTTTTCGGCAAGTTTTACCTGGTTGAGAGATTCAAGAAAATCCCGTCCCTGTTTAATTTGCCTTGGACTCCAGCCAAGTTCAGTATCAAACAAAATTTCAATCAATTTCATCTCTGCAAGTCCATCAAGCACCTTTCTTGCTTTTTTGTTTTTGAGTTTAATAGTAAGTGTTTGAGCCATTAACATGTTTTTACAAAAATACAATTTGGTTTCAATTCCCATCCAACCTTAACTTTGAATCAGGAAAGTTGCATAAACAACTAATAATTACGAATCAATCCTAAATAATTAACACATGCAGGAAGCATACATTGTAGCCGGTTACCGCACCGCAGTTGCCAAATCAAAACGTGGCGGTTTTCGTTTTACAAGACCTGATGATTTGGCCATCGAAGTTATCAAAGGTCTTATGGCATCCGTTCCCCAGCTGGATGCCAAGCAAGTAGATGATGTAATTGTAGGTAATGCTGTTCCCGAAGCCGAACAAGGTTTGCAGGTGGGCCGCATTATTGCTGCACGTGCATTGGGCGAACATGCACCGGGTATGACGGTGAACCGCTATTGTGCAAGCGGATTAGAAACGATTGCTATAGCTACTGCAAAAATCAGAACCGGTTTGGCTGAGTGTATTATTGCAGGCGGTGTGGAAAGTATGAGCATGGTGCCAACAGCAGGCTGGAAAACGGTGCCCGCCTACTCCATTGCAACGGAAGCCCCTGATTATTATCTGAGCATGGGTTTAACTGCCGAAGCAGTGGCAAATGATTTTAAAGTAAGCCGTGAGGATCAGGATTTGTTTGCTTACAATTCGCACATGAAAGCAAAAGCTGCCATTGAAAATGGTTATTTCAAACCCGGCATTCTTCCAATTACTGTGGATGAAGTGTATTTAGATGCCAAAGGCAAAAAAGCAAAGCGGAGTTTTGTTGTGGATACAGATGAAGGTGTTCGGGCTGACACAAATATTGAAGCATTGGCAAAATTAAAACCCGCTTTCTCAATAAAAGGAACCGTTACCGCAGGCAACTCTTCACAAACAAGCGATGGCGCTGCTTTTGTAATTGTTATGAGTGAAAGAATGGTAAAAGACCTGGGATTAAAACCCATTGCCCGTTTGGTGAATTGTGCGGTAGCGGGTGTTAATCCACGCATCATGGGTATTGGCCCTGTTGAAGCGGTGCCTAAAGTATTGAAACAATCAGGAATGAATTTGAATGACATTGATTTGTTTGAATTAAATGAAGCATTTGCATCACAGGGTCTGGCTGTAATGCGTGAACTCAGGCTCAATCCCGATATTGTAAACATCAACGGTGGCGCTATTGCTCTAGGTCATCCGCTGGGTTGCACCGGTGCTAAACTCACCATACAGATTACACATGATATGAAGCGACTCAACAAGAAGTACGGTATTGTTACGGCCTGTGTGGGTGGCGGCCAAGGCATTGCGGGGATTATTGAAAATATAGCTTAGCAATATTAAATTTTTGAAGTGTAAAGGGGCAGTTGTGCTGCCCCTTTTGTTATGCTATTATTCTATTATTATGGCAGCATTTTTGTTCAGCAAAAAAGGATTTTACGATTATAATTTGTAGGTTTATTGTTACTGTTTCACTAAAACAATTGCTCTATGGACCGCAGAGAGTTTTTAACCCCGCACAAGAAAACAAAGTCCCCTGCATTAAAAAAAGAATTTTCAGGCGCACGCACCACCTCTGGCATACAACCCTATGCAGGGCCTTTTGGAAAAAATGAAATTATTCATTTACTCAAACGCACCATGTTTGGAGCAAAGCTTTCTGACGTAAATTACTTCACTGGTAAAACCATGAACGATGTGGTGTATGAACTTTTAAACCCAACTGAGCCATTTCCGTTACCCCCGGTAAAAGAATATGATGGTGTAACAGGCGTTACCACGCCTGATAATGATGTAGCTGCTGGTGCCACATGGATCAACAGTGTAAGCACAGATGGCACCATACAAAGCCGTCGAAGGGCTTCTTTAAAAAAATGGTGGATTGGCTGCCAGTTAAACCAGGGCCGCAGTATTCTTGAAAAGCTCACACTTTTCTGGCATAATCATTTTTCAACAGAAACAGCAGATGTTGGAAATCCTAACATGTATTATAATTATGTAAATCTTTTACGTACAAATGCATTGGGTAATTTCAAAGATTTGGTTCGCAGTGTTTCGCTTGATTCGGCCATGCTCATTTATCTCAACGGGAGATACAACACAGCTTCAGCACCTGATGAAAATTATGCCCGTGAACTGCAGGAGCTTTTTACTATCGGCAAAGAAAACAATCCGAATTACACAGAAGCAGATGTAAAAGCAGCAGCACGTGTTCTTACAGGCTGGCAAATAACCTCCAATGCAGTTCCGTTTGGTTCTTATTTCACTTTATCACGTCATGATAAAACGAATAAATTATTTTCCTCATTCTATAACAATACCACTATAGTTGGCCGCAACACAACCACAGCCGGAACAGATGAACTGGATGATTTGCTGAACATGATTTTTTCAAAGAATGTGGAAGTATCAAAATTTATTGTGAGAAAATTCCACCGCTTTTTTGTGTACAGTGAAATTGATGCCGCTGCTGAGGCCAACGTAATTGAACCACTGGCGCTTCAGTTCAGAACCGGGCAGCAGGCATGGCAAATAAAACCCATGCTCACTACCTTGTTTTCAAGCCAGCATTTCTATGATTTTCTGAACCAGGGCGCTCAAATAAAATCACCATTAGATCACATCATTACTGTTTGCCGTGAATGGAATATTGCTTTTCCGAATGCGGTGACAGAATATTCAGATGCTTACGGCATGTGGAATTATATTTTGAGTGTGGCTTCCAATGCAGGTCAGAACTTAGGTGATCCGCCCAATGTTGCCGGATGGCTTGCTTACTATCAAACACCGCAGTTTGATGAGTTATGGGTGAATACGGATACACTCCCCAAACGAAACCAGTTTACCGATTTAATGATTGGTAACGGATATTCACGTAATGGCAAAAAGATTGTGATTGATGCGGTTGGTTTTACGCAAACATTGCCCAACCCCGGCGATCCCAACCAGTTAATCAATGATGTATTAACTTTTGTTTTCCAGATTGATATTTCACAGGCGTCCAAAGACCAGTTAAAAAAAGATTTTCTGCTCACCGGCCAGGACCAGGATTATTACTGGACCAATGCCTGGAATGCATATCTGTCCAATCCTGTTACCACCAATTTTAATATTGTTAACAACAGGCTCAGGGGTTTGTATAAATACTTTATGAACTTATCAGAGTATCAACTGGCTTAACATCATCCATCCATTACTCATTAAAACAGAGTACACATGAAACGCAGACAATTTCTTGAAAATACAATACCGGCAGCCATCCTTCCTTCTCTTATTGATGGCACGTCAGTAAAAGTGCTGGCGCATAACCCCATTATGGCGGCGATGCTTAATACATATGTTGAATCAGACAGGGCGCTGGTAATTGTTCAGCTCAGTGGTGGTAATGATGGTTTGAACATGGTGATTCCATTAGATCAGTACAGTAATTATTTTAATGCACGTTCCAATATTGCCATCCCTCAAAACAGAGTACTTCCTTTAACAGGCAACACCACTACTGGTCTTCATCCATCAATGACGGGTTTGCAAAGCATGTATAATGAAGGCAAGGTTCGGTTAGTACAGGCAGTTGGTTACCCCAATCCTAATTTTTCACATTTCCGTGCAACAGATATCTGGATGAGTGCTTCAGACAGTAATGTGGAAGTTACCAGTGGCTGGTCTGGAAGGTATTTGAGTGATCAGTATCCCAACTACCCCGTTGGGTATCCCAATACTCCCATGCCTGATCCCTTGGGGATACAGATTGGCTCTTCCACTTCATTAACCTTCCAGGGGCCAAGTGTGAACATGGGTATCAGCATTACCAGTGCCACTAATTTTTATAATCTTATCAATGGCATCCAGGATCCTGCACCCGCCACACCCGCAGGTGATGCTTTAAAATATGTTCGCTTAGTGGCGCAACAAAGCAATCAATACAGTGCACGGATTGTTGCTGCTGCTAATGCCGTACCCACGCAGGGAACTTACCCCACCAATAATTCACTGGCCGATCAGTTAAAAATTGTTGCCCGTTTAATTAAAGGCGGATTGAAAACAAGAGTATATATGGTAAGCTTCGGAAGTTTTGATACACACTCCATTCAAACAAACACTGCTGATACCACTACCGGCACGCATGCTACGTTGCTCCAAAGAGTGAGTGCTGCCATTAAAGCATTCCAGGATGATATAAAAAACCTGGGAGTGGAAGACCGTGTACTGGGTATGACGTTCTCCGAATTTGGCAGGCGAATAAAATCCAATGCAAGTGTGGGAACCGATCATGGTGCTGCGGCTCCTTTGTTTGTATTTGGTAAAAAAGTAAACCCGGGCATCACAGGTGTTAACCCCACTATACCTGTAACAGCAACAGTAAATGATAATGTGGTAATGCAATATGATTTCCGCAGCGTGTATTCCTCTATTTTACAAGATTGGTTTTGTGTGGACAATACAACGCTGCAAACCATTATGCTGCAGAATTTTCAAAAACTGCCGGTGTGTGCCAATGGAACCTGTTTAGGACCAACGGCCGTAACTACCAGAGATGCAGGTGTATCATTGGTAAGCAATTATCCCAATCCGTTTACTGAAACAACAACTATTAAATTTACCACAGCAGGCGGGCATACATTAATACAGGTGATGGATTCGCTTGGACGTGTTATACGCACACCTGTTGACCGGGATTATGTTGCAGGTACTTACAACGTTACATTTGATTCTTACGGTTTGCCCACCGGTGTTTATTATGTGCGTTTCCAGAATGGAATAACGCAACAGGTGAAACCAATGCTGAAGGCGAGATAAAAAGAAGGTTTTTCACATAAAGAAGGCCGCTCCTGTACAAGAGCGGCCTTTCTGTTTTAGTGTTAAGTTAAGCCTACTATGACAAACCCTCACAGGTATTTGCAGAGCGTTTATACAATACAGAAAAGCTAACCAGACCGGTGAGGGTTCTGCGACATTTTAAACTTAACATATCACTAGCTACAACGTAGTTGGCTATGACTCCACCCCCTGCTGTTACAAACTGAATATTGGAGCCATTGGCACTTGTACCCGCTTTGGCAGCAGACCTGATGGGTTAATAAACTCAATACGCACAGGCGTGCCTGCAGGAATTTCAACGGCTGAAAAACTGTAAGCACCGCCAGCAGAAGTAGTTTTGGTGGTACCTAACTGAACACCATTGGCATTAAAGGCTTTTACCTGTATACCATAGGCGCCGGGCTCTATTAGGAAGCCGGAAGTTTGCTGTGTTCCGTTAAAATTGTAATCTCTGAAAGCAGTTCCCGAAACCTGGGCATTCAAACTAAAAAATGAAAAGCACAGTAATGAAACTGTAACAAGTTGCACAGCTTGTTTCATGAGTAATGAATTTAACGTAGAAGATACAGGCGATAAGGTTGAGCGTATTAATAGGCTCGGCGGCGGTTGCTGATTTTTATACAGGATATTGCTGATACAGCAAAATAAAGGTTTACACTCCCATAATATTAAAACAAACTAACCCACAACATGTGAATAACAGTACAATACCTTGTTTAAACAGGCATGTCTAATAATTTGATAATTATTGGCAACCGTTGTTAAACAAAAAATAAATAGAAGGATTTACAATAAGTTCTGGAGTTATATTGTGTATCAAATACTGTTCCTTAATTTAAAACAGCCCGGTGTTCAGTATTATTTTATTTGAAAAAGTTCCATTTTTTTTCTTCTTCATTCCAAACAAACTCATACAGGGTTTCCTGCTTTTCTGTTGGTGCGGTGAGGTTAAAATTGAATTCCACTCCATAAACAAGCATATTACCATATTGATTAAAACGGATTCTTCTCACTTTATCATCGCCCCCAAATTATTCAAGGAAAAACTATATGCAGGAGCACCTTTGAACTTTCCATCGTTAGAAAGTATAACTGCATATACATCACCCGTTCTGGCGCTGCCCAAATACAATGTTCTTGCGCCCGGTGAATAGGATATCCCCATTCCAAAAAAGTCATGGCCTTTTAGTTCATCAGTGATTTCGCCGGTTGAAGCATTAAGGGCATACACCATTCCTTTTTCAGTTTTCCTGTCGCTACCCTGCACTGTTGACACATACAGCGTATTGCTTTCGCACAAAAAAGCAAAACCTAATATGCCATAAGGATTCGTATTGGGTATAGAATCTGCAACGGGTAGTTCTTTAAACATATTCATTACACCTGTGTTGCCATCTACTTTATAAATAATATTTTGTTTTGAGGGGGATTGTTTAAAATATTAATAACGGGTACAGGACCAACAAAACAATTTCCATTGGGGTCTAATTGTACCGGCCCCATCCACCCGCCCATTTGCCAGGAAGGATGCTGGTATTTTTTTATCTCACCGTCTGCTGTTTGTTCCAGCAATACAAGACCCGTTATTTTTTTATCGGATGTGCTGATGGCAGAAGCATTAGGATTAAAACCAACTGTTTTTACAAATGAAGGTTGCCGTTTGCATTCATTTTTTTGATACTCCACTTTTTCTTTGCAGCAGAAAAAGTAAAAAGTAAAAAACCTTGTATGTGATTGGTTTCATTTCTTATCTATTTAACAGGCACAAACATAGGCCCGGCAAAACACGGATAAATTTTTGTTTCATACACACCTCTGCTATTGATCACCGTTTCTGCCCGGCAATATTCATTTCCTTTACGGTCATCATTTCTCAGTTGCGCCACATACCAAAGCACCAGTGAGCTGTTTTGAATATTCTCCGCATTGGGCTCTATAAATTTTTCAGGCCCTGGTGATAATCTGTATTACAACAGGGGCCAATGGTTACCAAATCACTTTCACCTTCATCTCTTTTGTTATCATGTTTGGTTACATATACAAATGAAAAATCGCCACGGCCGCCATCTTTAAATTGTCCTTTGCCGGGTTCAATAAAATAGCCGCCCGTATTGGTGGTTAATTTATACATGTATCCTTCCGGTGTAAATGCAGCAGTGGCATTTTGTTCTCTCCATTTTTCTGTTGTCCATGCATTCCATGTTGCATTATTGTATTCATAAAAATTGTTTTGTTCGCCGGCGAATGCAATTCTGAAAACAGGGCGGTAGGTTCCTGTATTACCACCACCTCTTTCCAGACTGGCACATGAAACTCTGAAACGCCCGTCATTATAAAATTCATAACGCTGTTTGTAATTATAGTTGCAGGGTGTGGGCCACCCTTCACTGCGATAGGTTTGTTCCAGTACAAAACCAATTTTATTTTTTTCTTCATCCAATAAATCCATCACTTTGGGTATTTCCCATGCCACTACTGCTGCCTGGCTAAAGTAAGGACAGCCCACTGCATCACTGTAACCAAAACCATCCGTGCCGCTGTAACTCACATGCCAGTCAACTAACTTGGCACTACGCAATACAGGTACTCCATTAAACAGCACATCTGTTATTCGTAAACCATCGCTGCTGGTGAGCATATATTTCATATCCCATCCGTTGCGTGCCAGTTTTTGTTCCTTTTCGCAATAACAACTGGTAATCTTATCATCCTGCAAACGGCGTTCAGTAATCATAGGTGCAGCGGCTCCGGTGGTTCCAACATTTGTCCATCTTACTCCTACCAAACGATGATCTGTTAAATCAACAATCGCCCATAATGCTTTATCGCCTTTTACAAATGTGGGCGCCACATATAAATGCCGGCTGCGTTCGCATCTTGTTCTGTTGAGTGATGTTTTTGTGCTGGCCATTAATGCATCTTTTTGGCCAGGCTTAAAGCCAAGCGCTGTTTGTACTTCCGGTGATTCAATGGCAATTTGCGTGGCAAGTGTGATTAATGATTTTGAAAGACCGGGTTGCGATTGATTCAAATAAAAACGGTTTAATACCAACTGTTGTGCAATATCAACAATAGCAACAGAAGTATTATTCAATGCATAGTTATACATTTCAACACGATAGCAATTGGCAAGATTGTACCCCATTTTAATACCGGCCATATCACTTTCACGTGCAGGATAGATGCCAAACACTTCATTACGGAGCGGAAACCTGGTAGCGGTATCAAATAAAAATTGTGTAAACACTGAATCGCTCAATGCAATAATTTGCGCCAGTGATTGCTGCTGTGTTATACTGTCTGCATAAAGCAACACAGGTCTTGGCTGCTGCAATGCTTCTTTAATTTTTGCAACACGCTCCTTTACAAAAGGGAAAGTATTTAATGTGTCGGCATCCAGTAAAACAGATTCCATCGCATCGTTATCATAACCCTTCAACTTTGTAACACTGTTTTGATTTTTACCGGATAAAAAAACAAAACTTACAACAAGAAGTAAAACCCAGTGTTTCATTTTATAGTCCATGGATTGGTAAAGACATTGTTGGTGATGACAGTTGAATCTGAAAGGCTGAGTAAAAAAGCCATCAGCTCACTGCGTTGCTGCGAATTTAATTTGAATCCGGTAATGAACAGATGTTTATTTACAGCAGAAGGTTTGCCTCCCTGTTCATAAAGCTGTATCACCTGTTCCAGTGTTTCTGCACTTCCATCATGGAGATAAGGGGCCGTAAATACCAGGTTACGAAGTGTGGGTACTTTGTATTTACCCCAATCATTTTTGTTTTTTGTAAAAGCAAACAAACCTTTATTGACAAATGTGTCAGTAAAAAACCCTGTATTAAAATAAGGTGAGGTTTGAAACTGTGGCTGATTGAAATTTACTCCGCTATGGCATTGACTGCATTTTAATTCTTTTGACTGAAAAAGCTGCAAGCCTTTCTGCTCTGTTTCATTCAGCATTTTTTTATCATACGCAGATTGAAATGAAACAATGGTTTTAATAAAAGAGGCAATACTGTATTGCACATTTTTAACGGTAACAGGGTTTTCATCTTTTGTAAATGCGGTTTGAAATAATTGCTGATAAACTTTATCCGAGCTGAATCTTTTCAACAATTCTTCCTCATGATTTTTCCAGCCCAGCTAAATTGGAGCTTCATGAAACATAGGGTTTTGAATTTGCTGCCCGGGAAAATGAAGCGTTGAATCTGCTGCTGTTAAATACTGATTGAAGATGAGGTTGATTAATGGGGGTGCATTATGCTGCGTTAAATCACCATAAGCGCCAATAGAGCGACGATACCTATCTGTAAAAGAAAATTTGGGATCATGACAGGAGGCGCATGCCTTGGTATTGTTGATGGAAAGACGGTTATCGTAAAAAAGATAGCGGCCCAGTGTTACTTTAGCTTTGGTAAATACATTAACTGAATCAAAATAAACAGGCGCCTGAATATCTGATGGGATATTTTTCAACAATGCCGGTTTATCATTCAACTGCGTATTGCATGCAGCTAATAAAAAAGTAATTACACAAAGAACGTAACATTTCATGGCTGTTACTTCTGTCCTATTTTATCCCTCAGCATCAGTCTTGTAGTATGTGTGGCATCACTATCTTCAAATGCATCTTTGGGTATGAGAAAAAAAGAACGCTCATCAATGTAGAGGTGAAAAAAATTGGGTGTTTCAATAAAGTATTTGAACGATTTATAATTCCAGTCTTTACTTCCTTTCGGGTTTTCAATATGCATATACGCTTCCATAAACGTAAGATCAAAAGTATCCCTGAATGTTTTGGCACGGTTGTACACTGTTAATGGCAATACAAACCAAAATGCCAGCATGAGTGTAAACCATAAAAAAGAAGAGAGTATGAGGGCCAGTGGTTTGATATAATGAAACCCATACATTACTGCCGCAAACAATGCAAACACATTCACCAGTATAATAAGAAAGCGGATTTCTTTTTTGGAAATAAAATGATAACGCAATGCCTGTATTACCTGCTTACGGTTGTATTTAAAATGGATGGTGGTATTAAGACTGGTTGACAAATTGCATTGTTTAAAAAAATCAATCCGGATATTTTGCTGTTACTTCAAGCCGGTTGTTATCAGGGGTCCGGTGTTTCAAATTCATAATAACCATCGCCTGTTTTTTTGGGTCCGCTCAGGATGGGAAAACCATCTGCTTTCATTTGCTTTGCTTTAGCATCCACTTCTTGAACAGAGTCCACTCCAAAAACAAGATGAATAATTCCCTTGTGCTGCTGATGAACCGTATCATTCAAATTATCCGGCACACCTTTCATCTTCATAATTTCCAGGCGGGCTCCGCTTTTAAAACTAAGAAAATAACTTTCAAATTCTTTTGCGGGGTTGATGTATTTATTGTTGGGCGCTGCTCCAAAGTATTTCATATAAAATTCTTTGAGGCGTTCCACATCATCCGTCCAGATGGCTGCGTGTTCTAATGTCATTTATCTCTTGTGGTTTTTAAATCATTTTCAGTAATACTCCATTCGCCCAGCTTCTCTCCCTTCACTCCAAAAAACTCCACCAGCATTTTACGTTTGTTACGCTCACCACTAAAGCTGAATTTGGTATAATTCTGTTTTTCATCAATACCCAGTACCTGGTAAGGATTATCCTTCTCCGGCCCGCTGAATTTGTGTGTGCCACTTGTGAGTGGTGATGCAGTTACATCATACAAGGGATATGTTCCTTCTCTGTTTACTTTGATGATTTCACTGTGATGACGGTCGCCCGTTAAAAAAACAATACCATTAATGTTATTGTCTTTTAAAAAATTCATGAGTTCATCATACTCAACCGGATAGTTCGCTAATCGTTCATAAGTTGATACAGGGTTTAACACCTGCCCGCCGGTTGCAATAATTTTAAAAGGAGCACGGCTGAAGAGCAAGGAATTTTTCAGCCATTCCATTTGCTGTTTGCCCCACATTGTTTTTGCAGCATTGGGTTTGCCATCAACAGAATCTTTAGTTGCATCGGCACTTCTCCACCAGCGGTCATCCATCATAAACACATCCACATCACCATAACTCATCATGGAATAAATACCTTCGTTGTTCATCCCAAATGAAGTATTGGGAAAGTAATTCATAAATACTTTTCTTGACTCATCTTTTAAAATATAATTCATGCCAATATCATTGGGGCCGTAATCATGATCATCCCATATAGCAACGTGTGAAGTGGATTTTAAAAAATTCTGAAGTACCGGAAAAGCCCGGTCTTGACTGGCACGGTTCCATAAACCCCAGCGATCAAAATAGTCCACTTCACGTGTGTACCAGCTATCGCCCAGCCATAACATAAATGCTGCTTTTTCTTTTGCCATACTTTCAAAGATGGAAGAATTGCCTCCATAAGGTTTACCCGGCCGGTCCACAGCAGGTTCATTAAAATAAGCACAAGAGCCGGTGAGAAAAGAAAAATCAGGAGCCGGTTTGCGCCACTGCCATAAATCCTTTGTGGTAAAACTTCCATCAGCTTTTGCAGGCGGCATTACTGCTTTTTGATTGACAGATAATTTATATTCATAAGTGGTATTCATATCCAAGCCCACCACATCAAACACTAAGGGAGAAAACCAATCATCGCTATTGGTTTTTTTATTGATTGATTTAAAATTTTTAATCTCCCCTTTTTTCCAGTATTGCAAAACAACAGAGCTGCCTGGTTTTACTTCCGCCCAAATTTTTGCGGTTCTTAATTCCACCGGGCCCAGCATGGGGCCGCTTACTAACTGTGCATGAACGGAGAGTGATAAGAAAATGAATACTGGCAGATATAAAAAGCGTAACATGTACTTCCTATTTTTGATGATTACCGGAGGGCAATTTGAAACAACGCAAAGTAAATAAAGATTTACACGCCACAAGGGTTCTTTTATGGATTTCTGTTGTGTTTCTATTATTTTTTGCTCAAGGCTGCGGGCAAACACAGGAGCTACAAACAGAACGGGCTTTTTATTACTGGAAAAGCAGGCTGCAACTTTCTGATGCTGAAACAACCGCACTGCAGCAATTAAACATTTCAAAACTGTATGTGAAGTTTTTTGATGTTGTAAAAGATGAACTGAAGGAAAACAATGTGATACCGGTTGCAAGAATTAATATAGATTCAACTACTCTTCAAAAACTTGATGCATTGCAAATTGAACTTACTCCCGTAGTTTTTATCACCAATGAAAGCCTGCAATATGCAGACTCCTTATTTATTGAAAGCTTGGCTGCAAAAATTACGGGGCTTGTTCATATCATTCACCAAAAAGAGAAACTGAAACCATTTCAGGAATTGCAGATTGACTGTGACTGGACGACCACAACAAAAGAAAACTATTTCAGGTTGCTGAAGGTTATTCATGCTGCCATGAAAACAAAGGATTCCTGTTTTACAAACAATGCACTTCTTTCTGCCACCATCCGTTTGCACCAGGTGAAATTCAGAAACAAGACAGGTGTACCTCCCGTGGATAAAGGGTTGCTGATGTGTTATAATATGGGTTATTTAAAAAACCCGTTTACCCGTAATTCTATTCTTGAACCTTCTGAAATGAAAAACTACCTGGCTGGTTTTAATACGTATCCTTTGCCGCTGGATGTGGCGCTTCCGCTTTTTGAATGGCATGTTTACTTCAGCAATAATCTTTACAAAGGCATCACTACTGAAATAAAATCAGAAAACCTTAGTACTTCAACCGGCCATTGGAACAGCAACCGGTTTATATTTGAACGGGATACGCTGCTCCAGAATATTGCATTTAAAAGAGGAGATGTGCTGCGGTTTGAAGAAAGCAAACCTGAAGATATTGAACAGTGTATTGATTTTCTCAAACAAAATATCCGCAATAAACAATTCACCGTTTCATTTTATCATTTAGATGAATTACTTTTAAACAAACATCCCCAACATGAACTGGAAACACTCTATCAGCGCTTTCATGATTAGTTTTCTCCTTGCATTTCCTTACAACATTATTGGCTGTTCAGGTGGTGATGACCCTTATGATTATTACACTTCCTTCTTTTCACAATCGCTGAGCACAGATGAATACCTGCAGCCATTTTATTATACCGGCTACCGTTTTTTACATGATGAAACAGAACCGGTTGCCACCAAAGAAATAACCAGTGCTGAATGGATTGCTTATGCTACTAACGAAGCAACCAAAAAAGATGTACAGAATTTTGTGTTGAAGTATGCTTACAAGCAACTGAGCACTCTTTATTTTCATATTGAAAAAGCACAACCGCTTGCTGTGCCTGACTCTGTAAAACAAAACAGCTTGAGCAAATGGTTTATCAAAAGCAAAGACCTTGAAGCGCTTGGTTACCTGATGTATGCCAAACAGGTGGAGCCATTTGTAACAGGGGATGAAAACCCATGGGCGGATTTAAACAGGGACTCTGCAAAAATGGGAAAGCTCATCAAAAATGGAGTTCAGTTATGGACGGCTGCCAAAAACAATTTTATCAAACTGCGTTATGGTTATCAAATAATGAGGCTTGCCCATTACAGTGGCCGGTTTGACGAATGTATTTCCTACTACAATCTCTATGTGCAGGGTAACAGCACTTCTTCTGTTTTACAGGATTTATCTGTTTCATTAAAAGCAGGCGCTATCAGCAAAAAAGCAAGTCGGGATGAAGCCGCCTACGAATTTAGTAAGCTGTTTGCCAAATCAAGTGTAAAACGGCTGAGCAATTATATCAGTTTTATCTTCAGTACCAGGAGTTATGATATTGGAAATTTAATGGCTGATGATGTATTGAAGTTTTGCAAAAACAATAAAGAAAAAGCAGGCGTTCAGGCACTGTTTGCACTGAATGGCACAGATAATAAAGTTGCAGCACTTAAAACTATTTACAGTCTTGATCCTTCAAACCCCCTGATTGAATTGCTTACGATACGGGAAGTAAACAAACTGGAAGAAAAGTATTTACATGCTTCGCTTAAAAAAGACAAAGGCGAAAAGCTGCTTTACTCCTGGAGCCTGGCAGAAGATGGCCACGCAGCCGACAGTGTTTATCATGAAAGCGAAAAAGAAGCAAAAGAAATCCTTTCTTTTTTTGTACAGCTCTCACAAAACAATTCTTTAAACAACCGTGGGCTCTATGGAGTAGCTGCTGCTTATACAGCTTATATGCTTAAAGATTTGAAACGGGCAAAAGAATTACTGGCAACCGCACAACAAATGAGCCTCTCTTCAAAAGTGAAAGACCAGTGGATGCTTACCAATCTACTGGTTACTATTACTGAAAAACAAATTATTGATGCCGGTTTTGATGAACAGTTGCTTCCATCTGTTCAATGGTTGCAAAGCAAAGCTGCAAAAGATGATGAATGGAAAAAGTTTTACCGCAACCTGTTTACCGAAGTGCTGGCAACACTTTATCACCGGCAGAACAATACAGTGAAGGAAGCATTGTGTTTGGGCAGTGCAGAAAAAATAATGTTTAACCAGGCCGCAGCAGATGAAGGTTATTATTACGGCAGCGGTGAAGCGCTGAACTTTGTGCGTACAAAAATGAACAGTAAAGATGCCGGGCAACTGTTTGCACTCATTCAATCAAACTCCAAAACAAAATGGGAAAGCTACCTGGTTGGTAATACTTCGTTTTCTAAAGACAATGTAGTGGATGTGGCGGGTACTGCTTACCTGCGTGCGCATGATTATACCAACGCCGAAAAATGGCTGAGTAAAATTTCGGCTTCCTATTATAAAAAAGATCCGTTTAAAACCTATTTGGCTGCCAACCCTTTTGCTGATTTAATATATGATACCCATGCCCCCACCAAACAGGATAACATTACTTATACCAAACTCAGCTTTGTACAAAAACTAAAAGCATTACAACAACAAACTGTAAAAGGAAGCGATGAAGAAAAAGCAAAAGCATATTACCAGATGGCCAATGGTTTTTACCAGATGAGTTACCGGGGCAACAGTTGGATGATGGTGGAATATGGCTGGGCAGGTAATGATGGCCTGCAATCAACCCATAAATCCGGCACATGGGAATATGAATACTATGGTGTATTTAAAGCGGAAGAATATTATCTTAAAGCAAAAGAGCTTACTAAAGACCTGAACTTTAAAGCCCGTTGTGTATGGATGGCAGCTAAATGCTCACAGAAACAATATCTTCTTCCAACCTATGAGGCATTCAATAATAATTACAACAAGTATGATGATGCTTTAACGGCTTATTCAAAAACCATCCGCAAAAACAAATACTTCAGCTCTTTTGTAAAAGAATATAGCAGTACTGCTTTTTATAAAGAAGCATTTAACAGTTGCGTATATCTTAAAGATTATGTGCGGGGCAAATAAGCGGCTTTATTTTTTATCTGATCCTTAAACATCTGCCGCTATGCCGCTTGCCATTGGCTGCTTCATACGGCGTTATTGATCTTGAACAGGATGATACCAGTGTAATAACAGTTAAGAGCAATACAATTCTGAATTTCAGTTTCATAAGGATTGGTTTAATATTCTGAGCCCAAAATAAAGCTGCTGAATGAGAAACAAGAATAATGCCGGAGCATTGTTTCAGAAGTAAGTGTTATCCATCAATAATTTAAAAAAAAGCCCCGCAAAAAATTGCGGGGCACCTATAAGAACCATTGAATCGTTGAAAACTAAGAGTATCTGCTTAACTGCATCCCATACTGTTGCCGCAGTTTAAGCATTTATAACAAGTACCGCTCCGGATGGTAATGTGTCCGCAGGTGTTGCAGGCAGGCGCATCACTCTGCATGCTTTTAGCTGCCATGTTTACTGCATCCAGCCCCACTTCTGCTTTTACAGTGCTGCTGGTTACACGATGCGTTTTTTTAACCTGGGGTGTTGTACTTACCACACCCACCACTCTCACATCACTTAGCTCGGGAGTTTTTTTTTCGTATTCCAGTCCTGTGGGTACATCATCCCAGTCATCCATTCCCGTATTTAATACATCCGGTTTATCCAGCACATGTACTAAATCGGTACGGCCGAGATATTCATACGCCAGGCAACGGAATACAAAATCAACAATAGAAGTGGTGGTTTTGATATTCGGATGATCCACCATGCCGCTTGGTTCAAACTTGGTGAATACAAATTTCTCAACAAACTCTTCTAATGGAACACCGTATTGAAGGCCCACAGAAATAGCAATGGCAAAACTGTTCATTAAACTGCGGAGGGTGCTTCCTTCCTTAGCCAGGTCAACAAATATTTCGCCTAAAGTGCCATCACCATACTCACCTGTTCTTAAGAAAATGGCCTGCCCGTTGATTTTTGCTTTTTGTGTAAAGCCACGGCGTTTAGCGGGCAATGTTCTGCGTTCAACAATGCGTGCAATCTGCCGTTTGAGTTTGGTGTCGGGTGATGCCTGTACACGGTTGTGTAATTCTTCCAGCAGTTCTTCTACTGTAAGTTTACCCATATCAATCAGGTTGCTTTCAGAACTTGTTAGTTCTTCAGTTGCCGCAGGCTCCCCTGTTTCTTTTTTCTTTTTATCACTTCCTTTTGTGCTGAGTGGCTGAGACAGTTTAGAACCATCACGGTACAGCGCACATGCTTTCAATCCCAGTTTCCAGCTCTCATAATAAGCTTCAGCAATTTCATCCACACTGGCTTCATTGGGCAGGTTGATGGTTTTTGAAATAGCGCCGCTTAAGAACGGTTGTGCAGCAGCCATCATGCGTATGTGGCCCATGTGATGAATATAACGTTCTCCTTTTTTACCACACTTATTGGCACAATCAAATACAGGATAATGTTCGGCTTTAAGGAAAGGAGCGCCTTCCAACGTCATGGTGCCGCAGATATAATCATTGGCTTCTTCAATTTGCTTATCCGTAAAGCCAAGCGCTTCCAGCAGGCTCCATTCAAAATCATTGTATTGTTCCGGGGTAAAGCCAAGGCGCTGCAAACATTCTTCTCCCAGGCTGTATTTGTTGAACACAAATCCAATTTCAAAAGCAGCAGCCATCGCCGCATCCAGTTTTTTAATTTCTTCAGCAATAAATCCTTTTTCACTGAGTGATTGCGGATTGATATGCGGAGCACCATTTAAAGAGGCAGCGCCCACTGCATGCTTTATAATTACATCAATTTCTTTTTCACTGTAACCGAGTTTTACCAATGCCGCAGGAACAGACTGATTAATGATTTTAAAATAACCACCTCCACTCAGTTTTTTAAACTTTACCAATGCAAAATCGGGTTCAACACCAGTGGTATCACAATCCATTACAAGGCCAATGGTTCCGGTAGGAGCAATTACGGTAGTTTGTGCATTGCGGTATCCATATTTTTCGCCTAATGCAACCGCATCGTCCCAACTTTTACAGGCACTGGTGAGCATATAATCAGGACAATATTGTGCTTTAATACCAAGTGGTTTAATACTCAAACCAACATATGCATCTTCAGCATCATAAGCGGCTGCACGATGATTACGCATTACCCGGAGCATATCTTCGGCGTTCTCTTCATAGCGGGGAAACGCACCGAGGAAAGAAGCCATCTCTGCAGATGTTTTATAAGAGATACCCGTCATAATAGCTGTAATGGCGCCAGCAATACCACGTGCTTCCTCACTGTCATAAGGAATACCCATTACCATAAGCATAGAACCAAGATTAGCATAACCTAAACCAAGAGTTCTGTAGTCATAAGATAACTGAGCTACTTCTTTGGATGGGAACTGAGCCATGAGCACAGAAATTTCCAGCACCACTGTCCATAAGCGGCATACATATTCAAATCCTTCTGTGTCGAATGTTTGCGTTGCTTCATCAAACAGGCGACGAAGGTTTACAGATGCCAGGTTGCAGGCAGTATTATCAAGGAACATGTATTCACTGCAGGGGTTGGATGCATTAATGCGTCCGCCTTTGGGTGAAGTATGCCATTCATTAATAGTAGTATCGTATTGTGTACCGGGGTCAGCACAACGCCAGGCAGCATAAGCAATTTGATTCCATACTTCCTGTGAAGGAATTTTCTTCATGGTGCGTCCATCCGTACGTGCTTTTAATTCCCAGTCTTCGCCCTTCTCTAATTTTTCAAAAAACTCATTGGGAATACGAACAGAGTTGTTACTGTTTTGTCCGCTTACAGTACGATAAGCTTCGCCTTCATAATCATTAGAATAGCCCGCTGTAATCAAAGCGCCTACTTTCTTTTCTTCTTCAACCTTCCAGTTAATGAAGTCCATGATTTCAGGATGATCCAAATCCAAACACACCATTTTGGCAGCACGGCGTGTTGTACCACCGCTTTTAATAGCGCCAGCAGCACGGTCGCCAATTTTTAAGAAGCTCATGAGGCCGCTGGAAGTACCACCGCCACTGAGTCTTTCTCCTTCGCCACGAATAGTGGAGAAATTAGTACCTACACCTGAACCATATTTAAAAATGCGTGCTTCACGAACCCAGAGATCCATGATGCCGCCATCATTTACCAAATCATCACTCACGCTTAAAATAAAACAGGCATGCGGCTGAGGACGTTCATAAGCTGATGTGGATTTTTTCAGTTCTCCATCATTGGCATCAACATAATAATGCCCCTGCGGCTTTCCCTTAATACCATAACTTTCATATAACCCTGTATTAAACCACTGGGGCGAGTTAGGCACACACACCTGGTTTAAAATACTATACACCAGCTCTTCATAAAAAATTTGAGCATCCGCTTCGCTGTTGAAATAGTTACAGCGTTCACCCCACACTCTCCAGCAATTAGCCATGCGGTGTGCCACCTGTTTGGAAGAGGTTTCTCTGCCCAATGAACCATCGGCCTGGGGAACACCTGCCTTTCTGAAATATTTTTGGGCAAGGATATCCGTTGCAATCTGGCTCCAGTGTTTGGGCGCTTCCACATTGTTCATTTCAAACACCACCTCGCCCGATGGATTGCGGATAATGGAGGTACGGTAATCGTACTCAAACTGATCGAAGGGAGAAACGCCCTCTTTCGTAAAGCGGCGCTGAAACTGCAGCCGCTGCTGATTTTTTTGTTTGCCTGCCATAGTGGTTATATATTTTTTGGTTAGTAAGGTTACTAAATCGTTAACAAAAGCAAGACAACGAAAATATTTTTTGCTTTGATACAAGCAAAACCATAAATATCAACAAGATGTGGAAAATAGCGGAAACCCTTACCAGTGCTTGATTTTTAAGTTTCTGCTTAATTTTTTTTGGTGGATACCACCAAAATTTATAAAAAAATTTGGCGGGATGGTGCAAACGCTGCCATCCTTGCTGGTATTGAATTTGAGCGAAAGGATAATCGAAAAATGGGCTACCGGCTTTCATCAGTCGAAGAAAAATGCAAACGGTTGAAAAGCATATGAATAACCGATGATATGAGATCAACGGATGGGTTATATGCGGCCATTGGATAAGGAATTAGATAGCTCTCCAAAATTACAGTGAGGGTAATGCTTCCTCAGATGTTGAATATGAGCCCGGGGTTCAGCCTTTACGGTATTTTATCACTGATTGATTGTAATATTCACTGCATTTTAAATTAAAACTTCAATTGGTTGGAATGGTAGCCCTTTTTTTGCATTTTTGCAGGAGTGTGAAACCAATAATGAATAACAGCATATATCATACACTCACCGCCCGTAAGCAAAAAGGCCAGAAATCTTTTGCCGTACTCATTGACCCTGATAAAGTGGATGGAGCTTCTGTTCAGCAACTGGTTCAGTTAAGTGCTGAAGCAAAGGTGGATTACTTTTTAGTAGGGGGCAGTTTAGTGATTTCTAATCAACTGGATGAAGTGGTGCAGCAAATTAAAGCCTCCTGCGGCATTCCTGTTATTCTTTTTCCCGGCAGCCCGTCTCAAATCAGCAGGTATGCTGATGCGTTGCTGTACTTATCCCTCATCAGTGGCCGCAACCCGGAATTATTGATTGGTCAGCATGTAATCTCCGCACCATTTATTAAACAAAGTGGTTTGGAAATTATTTCTACCGGTTATATGGTGGTGGATGGCGGTGCACCCACAACAGTTTCCTATATCAGCAATGCTTCCCCCCTTCCTTCTGATAAAAATGAAATTGCCATGTGCACGGCCATGGCGGGTGAAATGCTGGGCATGAAAGTAATTTACATGGATGCAGGCAGTGGCGCCAAAAAAGCCATTACTGAAAACATGATTCATGCAGTAGCTCAACAAATATCTGTTCCATTAATTGTTGGTGGCGGTATTATCAACCCTGAAAAAGCTTACCTCAACTGCAAAGCGGGTGCTGATGTAATTGTCATTGGCAATGCGATTGAAAAGGATGCTTCATTGATTAAGGAGATGGCAGCCGCTATACATAGTGTGATGGTGAAGGTTTGATTTAATTCTTTTTCCTCCGCACCAAATACGCTTTCTTCACCACATCTAATTTTGGAAATTTTTTAAAGAAGGCTTCTTTATTTCTGTACATCGTATCCAGTTGATTCATGGTAGTACCGCCATAGCCGTTATACAAAGAATCAACCGTATTCATTCCTTCAATAACTTTTCCCAGTACAGGAAAGCCTTTTACGCTATTGTAATTGATCGTATCCAAGCGTGGGTTATCAGCCAGGTTGATAAACAAAACCGTGCCCCTTGTTTCCCTGCCGCTCCTTGCAAAGCTGATAGTGCTACGCAGGTTACTTGCTTTTACTTCTTCATCAGGTAATTTATGCTTGCTCCATAATTTTTCTCTTGCAGTATCACTTGTGCCAAACTGAGCCACAAATTTTGGAACTACCCGATAGAAGATAATACTGTCAAAAAAACCGTGTTTTACCAATTGATAGAAACGATCAGCGCCTGCAGGTGATAATTGTCTTTTGATTTCAACATCAAAATTTCCTTTGCTGGTTTCAAAGCGGGCAGTGAACGTTTCGGGTGCTGTTTCATTTATCCATTTTTCTTTGAAGAGAGGTTGGGCACAGGATGAAAGAAAAACAACAACGGAAAACATGAGGCTTAATCGGATCATTACCAGAAATTTTATCAATAATAAAAACAAAATTCCCGTTTTACATTCAAATAAAACGGGAACTAAAATCGCATTGGTAAATCTTAAAGGCTCATCATTTCCTTAAACTTCACCGCCTGCCTTCTGCTCACTTCAATTTTATCGCCACCATGAATTTCTAAAAGCAGCCCGCCGTTGAAACAGGGTTCTGCTTTTTCAATCATACGCAGGTTCACAATATATTTACAACATGTTATAAATTATTATCTTTAACAAACAAGATATCATTATGCACACCCTAACCGTAACAATAACTGATAAAAAAGCATTGAAAGCCATTCTTGCGCTGGAAGAAAAAAAAGCACTCCGTATTGTTGATGATGTAAGTTCGGAATCACCAGCGCTTGAAGGCAGACCGCTTTCTGTTGCAGCATTTAAAACCTGGATTGAAGAAGCAGAGAACGCCCCTTCCCTTTCACTTAAATCTGCCAAAGCACAATGGATGAAAAAAAGAAACCGGCTCAGCAAACTTATAAAGTAAGCATTTCAAAAAATGCGCTGCAGAATATTGATGAAATAACCGGCTATATTGCATTCATAAAACAACAACCATATAACGCCATAAAAGCCGGGGACGCATTATTTGAAATGTGTGAGACAATAGGGCGCAACCCGCTGGCATACAAAGAGTGTAAAGAAATTCCCACAAAATCTAAAATGTACAGAAGCGCTTATTGTTTATCATGGCATATCGTGTTCAGGATTAAAGAAAGCAATGTACTTATTCTTGGTATTATTCATCATTCAGGAAGACCTTCAAAAATCAAAAAGCTGAGGGTAATAAAGTAAACAAAATTCCCGCCACTTCCGCAGCAGGAATCCCAAATCGTAAATCCTAAATCGTATTTCGTAACTGGTTACAAGCTCATCATCTCCTTAAACTTCACCGCCTGCCGCCTGCTCACTTCAATTTTATCGCCCCCATGAATTTCTAAAAGCAAACCGCCATTAAAATAGGGTTCTACTTTTTCTATCATGCGCAGGTTTACAATATGTTTGCGGTTGGCACGGAAAAAAACTTTTTCATCCAATCGTTCTTCCAGTGCATTCAACGATTTTAAAATAAGCGGTTTGTTGGGACCAAAGAAAACTTTGGCATAGTTGCCCACGCTTTCAAACAAACGGATTTCACTCAGTTTTACAAACCAGCAACGCTCACCATCTTTTACAAACACCTGGTCGCCTTCCGTTAAAATACTTTTATTTACACTGCTTGCTGATTCGCCCTCTTCAATAGTTTCTTCTTCTTCCAGTTTATGAATGGCATCTGCCAAACGTTTAGGCTCTATGGGTTTTAACAAGTAATCCAGTGCGTTTACTTCAAAAGCACGCAACGCATACTCATCATAAGCTGTTGTAAATATTACTTCCGGCGTATGGTTCAGTTCACGCAGCAAATCAAAACCTGTTTTACCCGGCATCTGGATATCTAAAAAAATTAAATCAGGATTCAATGCTTCTATTTTCTGAATACCCTCATCCACATTGGCAGCTTCATCTATCACTTCAATTTCAGAATACTCTGCCAGCAGTTTTTTGAGCTCGTTGCGGGCCAAACGTTCATCATCAATAATAATTGCTCTTTTATGCATTGCTTAAGCGTTTTTTAAATTTATACCTGCACAGGCATCTGCACAACGGCTTCAACATGTGTTTCATTGGTGTTCTTTAAAACAAAGGAAGCTTTATCACCAAACATGAGCTTTAACCTGTCCATGGTGCTGCTGATACCAAAGCCTTCTGCATTATAACTTCCGTTGAGTTTGCCGGTATTGCGTACAATCAGTTCATGATGCAAATCAGAAAAACGTGAAATAACTGTTACCTCACCGCCACTTACATTTTTACTTACTCCGTGTTTAATGGCATTCTCCACAAGTGTTTGCAGCATCATGGGTGGCACCGGCATATCCAGCGTATCCTCATCAATTTCGAACTTCACTTTCAAACGTTCTTCAAAACGCATTTGTTCCAGCGCCAGATAATCTTTTACAATGTTGAGTTCTTTTTCAAACGGAACAGTTTCTGCTTTTTCTGCCTGCATACTGCTGCGTAAAATATTACTCAGTTCAGTAATAGCAGTGCGTGCCCGGCCTGGATTCTCATCTACCAAAGCACGGATGCTGTTGAGTGAGTTAAAAATAAAATGCGGGTTGATGTGCGATTTGATGGTTTGCAATTGCAGCTCACGTATCAGTGACTCTGCTTTGAGTGACTCAATCTGCTGTTTACGGAACCGTTCAATATAATGATATACAAAATAAATAAGGTTCCAAACCAGTAATGTAATAGCTGCGTTTACAGCAAAGCCTGCAAGTAAACTGGAGAAGTTGAAATTTTTAACTTCCTGACTCAGCAAATTGGTGATGCGTAAAAAACTCAGCGAAACCACAGAATATAAAACCGAAAAACCAATAGTGAGTGAAACAAAATAGATAATCTGCTGATCAATCCTCTTCTGCATTACATTCATTCTGATAATGAGCCAGCGCATTAAATGGGTTAATAATAAACCCAGAACAGCCAGAATTACAGAACGAAGAACAAAATCAGTATTAATATCCCGTTTAAAGTTCCAGGCATAGAAAAAGTTCATAAGGGCATTGCCGCCCCAGCCAATAACCTGGCACCACCAGTAAGCTGATATCCTTTTGATTGCCTGCATATTACAAAGCTACCCACGCCCCGGGCTTTTAACAGCTTAAATGTACAAAGGGTTGATTACTTTTGTAAATGGAATAAATGAGGGATAAAACCCTTTAAAAACAGCAGCCATTACCCAACCTTTGCAGCTAAATGTTGTTAAAGATGGTTTGAATTTTAAAGCAGCAGCTCATTTTTTCTAATTTTACCTCTTATTCAACTCAATATGGATATAAAACCAGGCCCGTTGCTCAGTAAAATCAATAACCCTGATGACCTGAAGCAACTTCCCATGGATCAGCTTCCAAAATTTTGCGATGAACTCCGCCAATACATCATTGATATTGTGAGTGTGCATGGCGGTCACTTCGGTGCCAGCCTGGGCGTGGTGGAACTTACAACTGCACTGCACTATGTTTATAACACGCCTTACGACCAGTTGGTGTGGGATGTGGGTCACCAGGCATACGGACATAAAATCATCACTGGACGCAAGAATAATTTTCAAACCAACCGCAAGTACAAAGGCCTGAGCGGTTTTCCCAAACGCAGCGAAAGCGAATATGATACATTTGGTGTGGGGCATTCTTCCACTTCCATCTCCGCAGCATTGGGCATGGCTATGGCAGCAAAGTTGAAAGGCGAAAACAGAAAAGCTGTTGCCGTAATTGGCGATGGCGCTATGACTGCCGGTCTTGCTTTTGAAGCCATGAACCATGCCGGCGTAGCCGATAGTGATGTGCTCATCATCCTCAATGATAACTGCATGAGCATTGACCCCAACGTAGGCGCTCTCAAAGAATATTTAACGGATATCACCACATCACCCACTTATAATAAAATAAAAGATGATGTATGGAATGCACTCGGCAAACTGCCCATAGGTAAAACCTTTACCCGTGAAATGGCGAGTAAATTAGAACACAGCATCAAAGGTTTTGTAAACAAGAACAGTAATCTGTTTGAAGCGCTCAAGCTTCGTTACTTCGGACCAATAGATGGTCATAACATTACCAAACTGGTGGATACGCTGAAAGATTTAAAAAATATTCCCGGTCCTAAATTGTTACACATTGTTACTGTAAAAGGAAAAGGTTATGATTTGGCAGAAAAAGATCAAACCAAATGGCATGCGCCCGGTTTGTTTGATAAAGTAACCGGCGAAATTCAAAAGAAAAAATTTGATACACCGCAACCGCCGAAATACCAGGATGTATTTGGACATACCATTGTTGAACTCGCAGAGCAAAATGAAAAAATCATTGGCATTACTCCCGCCATGCCCAGCGGTTCTTCTTTAAAATTTATGATGGACAAAATGCCGCATCGTGCATTTGATGTGGGAATTTGTGAGCAGCACGCCGTTACACTCAGTGCAGGCATGGCTACACAGGGTATGAAAGTGTTCTGCAATATTTATTCATCATTCATGCAGCGTGCTTATGATATGGTGGTGCATGATGTGGCGATACAAAAACTTCCGGTTATCTTTTGTTTAGACCGTGCAGGATTGGTGGGTGAAGATGGCCCCACGCATCACGGTTGTTATGATATTGCTTATATGCGTTGCGTGCCCAACATAATTGTGGCTGCTCCCATGAATGAAAGTGAGTTGCGGAACATGATGTACACGGCACAATTAGATTCACATCAATTACCTATTTCCATTCGCTATCCAAGAGGAGAAGGTGTGATGCCGGAGTGGCGCACAGAAATGAAAGAAATACAAATGGGTAAAGGACGTAAGTTGAAAGATGGAGAAGGTGTTGCCATACTTTCCTTTGGTCATCCCGGCAATTTTGCGGCGAGCGCCATTCGTGAATTAAAGAATGATGGCATGAACCCGGCACATTATGATATGCGTTTTGCAAAACCGCTTGATGAAGAGTTGCTGCATGAAGTGTTTACAAAGTTTGATAAAGTAGTTACCATTGAAGACGGTTGCATACAAGGTGGTTTTGGAAGCGCTGTACTTGAGTTTATGGCTGCCCACCATTACAATGCACAGGTAAAAATTATGGGCATCCCCGACAGATTGGTAGAACACGGCACACCCAAACAACTCTATGATGAAATTGGTATTGATGCCAATGGTATTGCTAAAGTAGTAAGAGAAATGATGGGTGTGAAGGTGGTGGTGAAGGGATAATAGAAATAATAACGAATAGCAGAAATCCCGAACAATGTGTTTGGGATTTTTGTTACTAAGAGTGACACATTTTGTATTTTAATGCAGCACATTGGTGTTAGTAAAAAATAATAATAAATGTAAGTCATGCTGAATGGTGAAAAATTGAAATTTTGTACTAAGCCCAATAAAGCTGTTATTCCGAGGAACGAGGAAACCGCCTGGAAAAAAATTTCATTCTGCTTCATCATTTAAAAATTTCCAGCCGGGATTAAAAAGAATTAATAAGCGCTTCTTTTTTACTTCTTCGCCATCCTTTAATTTCTTTTTCTCTTTCAATTGCGTGCTTTATATCGCTAAACCTTTCGTAATAAACAAGGTAAACAGCATTGTATTTGCCAGCAAATGAAGAAGACGGAAATTTCAGGGATGCTTCAAGATGTTGCGACAATCTTACACCGGACAGGGCTTGCCGAAGTACGGGAATTAGTATTCCGTCCGCCTGGTACCGATGATGATTGAAAAACTGAAGATGAAGATAACAAACAAAAGCTAAATAGAATTACGTCAAGCTGGATATGAAGTACAATAGAATTACAAAAAGCCGAAGATAACTTCCGTCAGCCCGTATTTTGGCAAACCCCCTGTTGTACGTTCGCCCTTCTTCTCGGTCTGCTATAATGTGGGTCTGTGCCCAACCGCAGAGTGTTGCCTGTGCGTTGGCACAAGGCAGGCTCTTTTGCAAGGTTAGCTTTTGTGTGTCGGCTTTGTGTGCCTTGCAAATGTGCCTGACTTGGTGCGTTGGCTTATTTTAGGCTTCGATTTTTTCTTTTTCCTCAACGAGTTCTAAAAATTCATTTAGGTCTGGATTTATTTTAATGCAATGCTCTGCAGAGAAAAAACTACCATTCATGCTTTTAGTATGCAGTTTGAAATACTCTAACATTTGTGGGTCGCTGTCCACAAGTATAGAATTTCTACTTTCTTCAATGCAAACTCTCCCAGTAGTTCCAGAACCTGCAAAGAAGTCAAGGACTAATGAACCTGGATATGAAAGACCTTTTACAAATCTGCGAATTAGTTCCAAAGGCTTTTGTGTAGGGTGTCCCACACGTTCAACTGAATTGCCATTTAGTCTGCCGATTTCCCAAACATTTGTTGGATTCTTTCCCTTGTCAATATTTTCAGCAATCAATCGCTTATCTTTTTTATATAACTCTTTGGTTGCTTCATCAAATGGAACTCGTACAGAATCCAAATCAAAAAAGTATTTATTAGTTTTTGAAAGCCAAATAGCTTCTTCATGTCTGTTTGCAAAAAAGCGATGGGCACTCATGCCGTTTTTGTAATACCAAATTACAAGGTTTGTGAAGCGTAAATCAGTATGATGTCTTGTATAGTGCATGATTTCCAAAAGGTCTCCCTTTTTTAAATCTTGGTATTGAAAGCCCCCAAATATTACACAATTGCCTGTGTCAGAAAGTACACGATAAATCTGGTCTAACCATTGCTTTGCCCATTCAAGATAATTTTCAAAAGTATCCCAATATGCTAAGTCAATATTATAAGGTGGGTCAACTAAAATAAGCTGTACAGATGAATCAGGAAGTTTCTTTAAAAAGGTTACAGCATCCTCGGTAAACAAACCATGATAAGTTTTTTCTGGCAATTGCGATTCAATATGGCTGCTGTGAGAAACTCCATTTTTCTTGAGTTTGTTCATAGCAATATGTCCTGAATTAAAGTGTGATTTGTTTGCCATTTTATTTAACGATTTTGAAATTAGTTAAGAAATACTTTTTAGTGAGGAAGTCTTTTCCAAATGCTTCTTTTAATAGAGAAGTTTCTTCCGCTGAAATTTTAGTAGGTGATTTTTCGATTTGAGTAATTCTATCTAATATTTCCTTTTCAGTTTCTTTGGGTTTCAACTGAATAGTTTGTTTTGATAAAATAAACTGTTGTAGTTCGATAGAACTTGTTTCTTGTTCAATAATGCCAAGTGATTCAAGAATATTTAAAAGGAACGGACAACGATGCTCCGCACCGCTTACGGTTGCTGTTTCAATTCCATTCTGGTCGCAATATGTTGCAACAAATGATGCTTTAAAGAAGCCGTCATAAATACTTCTTTTTGTAATTGTCTTTTTGCGTTCAACTCTGTAAAGATAATTGAGCATTAAACCTACTGCGTGCATTTCTAAGAAGGTAGCGGTAATAAACAATCCTCCAGCAGTATTTTTATTTACAAAAGTTTTTAAGGCTTCATTAAACTCGGAAGGTTGAGTATTCATTTCCCAAGAAGGAACATTTCCTTCTTTCTTTTTGAAGGATAAGTCAAGATTTTTTAAAACAGGTTTTAAGGCTTCAGCAAATTGCTTTCCTTTTGGCGTTAATTTGAGTTTGTAATTTATATCAGCACCTATTTTTCTGTCATCCACAATTAGTCCGAGTTCCATCAGTCCTTGTAATTTGTACTTAGTTTGGCGTTGAAAAGCACCTAATCTGTCCTCTCCAAGATTGCCTCTAAGCCTGATATATTTTTCGTCAAGGTGTGTCCTCTTTAAATTTCCATCAAGCAATGTTTTTAGAATGTACATTATGTGACCAAGATGTACGCCTTGTGGGAAATGATAACTTGCTTCCGTAAATTCTCCAATCTCTCTTAAGAATCGCACCCAAGAGCCAAACACGGAAAGATACTTTGCTATTTTAAATTCGCCTTGGTCGTTAATTTCTTGTTGTGTTGGTTTGTGTCCAAGTGTTTCTGCTAATGTGTAATAGGCATCAATCAAATCTTCCTTAGTAATTTCTCTTGCTGCCCTGTCCTGATTATCGAGGATTTGCTCTACTGCTGCATCAAAATGAACTTCGCAGTTTGGTGAATATTCATAAACAATTTTTTCAATTCTGCCTTTAGCATTTTTTTCTTCGTTCTTACCCTTTGCTAAATACTCTCTGATTTTACCTGCTTTTTCGTAGTTGCTGATGAAGTCGAGAATGACAACATTCTCCTTGCCATTGCAAAGCCGTAAGCCTCTTCCGAGTTGCTGAATAAAAACAGTTTTAGATTCTGTTGGTCTAAGGAAAAGTAATACTCTTAAATCAGGGAAATCAACGCCTTCATTAAATAAGTCAACTGTAAATGCTACTGTAAACTTGCTTTCTCTAAATTGCTTTATAAGTTCATCTCTATTGGGTGTTTCGGCAGTTATTGCATGAGAAGGGATTCCATTTTCATTAAAAAACTTTGCCATTGCATTGGCATGTTTTATTGAGGCACAAAAGCCAACAGCCTTATAGCTTTTACCTTTCTCTAAATACTCTTTTAGGATTTGTTCGTTTCTTTCCTTAATAATTAAATGCCTGTCAAGGTCAGCTACATTATACTTGTTTCCTCTGTATCTGATTTGAGAATAATCAATGTTGTCTTTTAATCCATAATAATTGTATGGAACCAAAAAACCTTTTTCAATTGCTTCATTTAAGGTAAACTCAAATACTTTTTGGTAATCGAACAATTCAAAAATGTCTTTCCTATCCATCCTGTCCGGCGTAGCTGTTAAGCCAAGCATAAAGAAATTGGCTTGGAAATAATCTACTATGATTTTATAAGATTGAGCCTCTACATGATGTACTTCGTCAACAATTATATAATCAAATTCATCGGCTTTGAATTTGTACAAAGTTTCTGGATTCCTTAATGTGTCTTTTGAAGCAAATAGAATACGAGCTTTAACATTTTCCTTTACTTCGCCTGTAAGCAATCCCAAAGTTTCTTTTGGATAGACTTTTTCAAATGCTTCTTTTGATTGGCTTAGGATGTCAAGCCTATGTACAATAAAAAGTATTTTCCCAGCAACCTTTTTAGTGTCAAAGGCAGAAAGAAAGGTTTTGCCTGTGCCAGTTGGTAAAACAACAATTCCTTTTTTCCAGCCTACATTTCTTCTTAGGTCCAAATCATTTAAGGCTTGCTGTTGCAGATGATTAGGTTCGATTAATCCTTCGGCTAAGATTTCAGGAAATGTTCTGTAAACAAGCCTTCTGATGCTTTCACTAACTTGCTTTCTCCAAGTTGGGTGTTGTAATTGTGAATAAGAATAACGTAAAAGAAAATAACCAGAACTTAAAATTTCATTTTGTCTATTAAGGTTATCGTCATAAACTTCTTTTGCAATTACACCTTCTGCATGATAGGTTTCGCCATTAACTTCTAAAGCAATCTTTTTATCTCCTTTCACTAAAACAAAATCTATTCTTCTTGTTCTTCCTTCTGAATCAAGAAAAGGATATTGAGGAATAACATACTTAATGTTTTCCTCTCCAAGTAATGGGAATAGGAAATCACTTACAAAAAGCCTTTCGCTGTCTTGAGTTATTCGGCTTTTATATGTTTCCATATATTCGGCAAGTGTAACCTTCTCTTTGTCAGCAAGAGGGTTAGCCCAATTTGTTAATTCTCTTAAGTCGTTATTATCGCTCATTTATGTTTCTTTAAATATTCAACTTTTTCTTCTGCAACTTTTAATGTGTCAAGGTCTGCTTCTTCTTCAATTATTTTATAAGCAAACTGGTCGCTAAGCATTTCCTTTATAAGTTGTTTTTCATTGACTTTAAAAAAAGTTGCAACCTGTTTAATTTGCTCTTTTGTTGGTTGTCTTTCGTTACGTTCTATTTTACCAAGCAAAGAGGTGTCAATACCAATGTTAGTGGCGACTTCCCTTAAAGAAAGATTTGCGTTCTCTCTCAATGTTCTTAATTGTTCTCCGATTGTTGAGATACTCTTTTTAATCGTTGGCATTTTTAGGACGTATTTTGTCCAAATGTAGCTAATGAAAATTTCATGGACGTATTTTGTCCACGAAAAGTTATTAACAGATTGTGGGTTATTGATGAATGATATTAGTTGATGTTTAAAGGTCAAGCCGATAAGAGTTGTGTCTGCTGGGTGGTGGGCGGGCTGTGCGTTGGCATTTTTAGCTCTTTGCAAGGTTGGCTTTGTGTCGGGGTTTTGTGTGCCTTGCAATGTGCTAAAAATAGCGAGGGGTCGGGTCGGCAAAGTCATGGATGTTTAAATGTTTGCAGGATGTCGTTTAGGGTGACGTACAACAATATCATTTGTAACACCAGTATAAAGAACAGTCTTGTTTTTATTGGTTGTTATGTAAACAAAGTAATTATGTGTGCCGATGGGTTTCATGTTGAGTTGAAGATACCATTTTTATCAGGCCCAGCGGTTCCCTCCTGTTGTCGGGATGACAACCATATTGAACATTGAAAAAAGTAATTGGAATTTTGTGCAAAGCCCAACAGAACTGTCATTCTGAGAAATACTATGCCGGTTTTTTGGTAAGGAAACAGTTTGCAAAATTAAACTACCACCTGCAAAGCAGGTGGATTTATGGGTGAAGCCATAGGCTAAATTCCAAGGTCGAAGTCGAAACCCTGTTGGTTGCTCTCCTCTTTACGTTCTTCCGCTTCCTGATATTTCACATACCTTCTAATCATATCCTCATTGATGCCAACTGTATTCACAAAATAGCCTCTTGACTGAACATTCAATTCTATTATTTCGCAACCTAATCATTCACTGTACATCCGAATATCTGTTGCCATCAACCGGCCAACTTCACCTGTTAATATTCGAAACCGATACTTCGG
>JAIEQM010000002.1 GCA_019747705.1 Chitinophagaceae bacterium
AAATAAGTGTGGATAACCTGCCTTGTTTTTTAAAATTTTAAAAAAATCAGTTTTTAAGAGGCTGAATAGTTACAAAATATGATTGGGAGCCGGGTGAATTTGAAATCATGATTGGAACCAATTCAGGAGATGTGAAGAGGGAAAAAGTGAATTGGATGAAATAGATTTTAAAGCCGGGTGAAAAATCGCCCGGCTATTTTTATGATTATGAGTTTGCTTTTAACTTAAGCAAATAATCAAACAAACTTACTTCAGAAGCAATACCTATTTTTTTGCGCAGGCGGTACCTGCTTATTTCCACTCCACGCCCTGAAATATTCATGAGTTGTGCAATTTCTTTGGTGGAAAGATTCATACGCAGGTAAGTACACAACTTCAACTCATTGCCGGTAAGATTGGGATGTGCTTCTTTTAATTGCTTTACAAAATCACTGTGCACTTTATCAAAATGTTTGGTAAAGTTTTCCCACTCTTCATCTATGTGCTCATCTTCACTTAGAGATTTAATCATCTTTTTTATTTCAGAAACTGCATGTTCATTATCCACCCGTTTCATCATTTGTGTTAAATCGCTTTTCATTTTAGTAAGCAGTTCGCTTTTCTTTACCAGGTGCATGGCTGCAGATGCCACTTCTGAATTTTTGAAATTAATTTCAGATTCCAGTTTTTCATTGCGCAGCGCAATCAGCTCACTATCTGTTTTTGAACGTTCCAGTTCATGAATGTATTGGAGTTTTTTCTGCTCTTCATCAAACTTCTGTTGCTGAATGGCAAAACGTTTTTCCTGCCAGCGGTATAAAAAATACACAGCGCTTATGAGCAATAACAAATAAATTGTTTTGGCCCACCATGATTGATACCAGGGAGGCAGGATGTTGAATTCATAAACGGCAACAGGCGATTCATTGCCCAGGTTATTTCTCACTTTTACTTCAAACTTGTATTTGCCATCAGAAAGATTGGTGTATTCTTTTTCAGTGCGGCTGCTCCATTCACTCCAGCTTTTGGTAAAACCGGACAGCCTGTAACTGTATTCAAGATTTGTTTGATTGCCGAATAATGAAGATGAAAATTCAAAACGTATGGTTTTCCACCGGTATGAAATTGACGGAATTTGTTTTTGCATCTGCACCTGTTCTGCATTTGCTTTTGCAAAATAGCCTCCAAATAGCAAACTGTCTTTTTGAAAGCTGATGGTTACTTTTCGTATCTGCACCTGCAGTACAGGTTTGCTGTTTTTATATTTTTCAAAGTTGATGTGATAAAATCCTTTTTCACCTCCCATGAACATATTTTTTTCATCCAGCGGATAAATCAATTCAAAACCGCTGAGCATTTTTGCAGTTAATTCAGGCAGGTAAATTACTTTGGGTTGATTATTACTCAGTTCTATAACACCCAGTGTTTTTTCATGAATAAACCAGATATTATCATTTTTGTCTTCCTTTAAATACCGGATGCTTTGTGCGCCCAGCAGTTTATTGTAAAACGCTGAAACTTCAAATACATCTGTTGCAGCATTATAAACATAAACACCTTTTTCTGTTGCAACTGCCAGTTCATTTTTTATTTGATATACATGGTTGTTAAGAACAGAGGGTAATCCTTTGTTATAAGCATAAGAAAATACCCTGTGGCTGCCATCGCTGTTTCTTTGAATACGAAATACGCCATGATAGGGTTGTGATACCCACATCATTCCATTTTTATCTGCAACAATAAAACGGGATGATTCATCAAAACCTTCAACAGATGCGCCGGGTACAAAGCCGGCGCCATTGTAATTAAAATAACGGATGCCTTTATAATTACCGGCTGCAATGGCTGATACAGGATAAACAGCGGAAAGCGGAATAAAATTCCAGAAACCCGGCTCTGTGCTTAATTGCAGTGCATTATTATTTTTAATGGCAAATGCACCTTCATGATGACCCATTAAAACTGTATTGTTTACATCAGCCAAATTCCATACTTGTCCTTTTGTGTTGTTTACCGGTTCAAAATTTCCTTTGCTAAAACTTAAATCTTCTATGGCCTGTAACGGCACACTGTATAAACCGGCTGATGTACCTGCAAATAACTGCTGCCCCTTAATAAGTAAAGCATAACCCGATGCTTCATTCATCATGGGTTTAATTTGTTTGATGGCATTGTTGTAAGCAATAAAATCTATCCCGTTATCAAGCCCCAGCCACAGGTTTTGCTGCCTGTCAGAAAAAATACTCAGTACATTATTATTATGCAGCCCTTCTGTTGTTGAAAATTGCTGAATAACAACACCGGCTTCATCAGTAATATACACGCCGCCATTATTAGTAGCTAAAGCCAGCCATTGATTATTGATTTTTACAGCAGCATAAATGCGTTGTTTTTTAAACAATTCCCCGTTGGGAGATACAACAGGAGTGATGGCATTTGCCGAGAGGTGGAATAAACCGTTTTTTAAAGTAGTGATAATGGAGGCGCCGCCATTCTCTGAATCTAAGATGGAGGTTACAGGGTCAGTAATGGGTAATGTGTTTACAGCTATGGCAGGCTGCCAATTGTTTTGATTAAAGACAAGTAACCCTTTCTCATAATCGTGTGCATAAAGTTTGTTATTACTTTTTCCGAGAAATGACCATTGAGATGGAGCCTGGTAAACTGTGAAGCTTTTTCCGTTAAACCGGAAAATTTTGGTTTGGGTTCTGAAAAAAATGTCTTTCCCAAAACTTACTATATCCCAAACATCGCCAAAGCTCCTGTGCTTTTGTTCTATTAATTGAAGAAGGGAAACATATTGCAAGCTGCCGTTTTGAGCCGGGGCAAAGTAACCCAGTTCGTCCTGCCCCCCCGCATATATATGAAGATCGGCACCTGTTTCTACAGAGCGTACATTGGTTTTGTTGGGAAGAGGGTAAAGATTCCAGAATACGCCGTCAAAGCTCAGCAGCCCTTCGTTGTTGGCAATATAAATCATGCCGTTAACTGCCTGCTTGATATCCCAGTTTTGAAGACCGCCTTTGTAGGACGATTTGGAATAATTCGTTACTTCAGGAAAACCAATTGTGTTTTGGGCTGAACTGAAAAAAGGGGCACAAAAAAGTACAAAAAGCAATCGTCTCATGAAAAATCAAGTGGTGATGAAGGTAAAGAAAAGTACTGATGTAGTAATGATGTGGTATAAAGCTTGTAAAAATCAATGATTTATGTATGTTGATGTAGTAATGTAGGGGCTTTTTTTTTCTTTTTTGTGGGGGTGAAGAGTATTTTTAGTTCTCCAAATTGCAAACGATTGCTTAACTAACTATTGTATTATGACAAAAAATTCAGGGCTGCTTGATTTTATGCTGCAACCAACAACCCCGGTAAAGGAATCCCTTGCCATCAATTTTTCCCAAAACAATGGATCCACTTCTGCTGAAACCTGTAAAACGGGTTTTCATCTATTCCATAAGTATCACTTTAAACTTAGCAATATGAGAAGAACTATTGGTTTGATCTTGATTTTTTTATCCCTTTTTACTGTTGCCTCAGCGCAGGAAAAGGGCGTTTTTGTTAAAACAACCGGCGATGGGTATAAAATTACTGCCGACGGGAAAGATGTATTTATTAATGGTATGAACTGGGATTACTTCCCCATCGGTACCAATTTCAACTACAGTTTATGGAAACAGCCCGGCGATGTAATCAAGGCTGCTCTTGATTATGAAATGCCGATGCTCAAGAACATGGGTGTAAATACCATCCGACAGTACACAGGTGTGCCGCCCAAATGGGTTAAGTACATCTATGAAACTTATGGCATTTACACAGTCCTCAACCATTCCTTTGGCCGTTACGGTCTCACATTAAAAGGAGGGAAGTGGGCACCCAATACAGATTATTCCAATGAGCAGGTTCGTGAAATTCTTCTCAGGGAAACAAAAGAAATGGTGAATGCCTATAAAGAAACACCAGGTGTATTGATGTTTCTCTTAGGAAACGAAAACAACTACGGCCTTTTCTGGCGTGGTGCGGAAACAGAAAATATTCCAATGGCCGACAGGCAGTCAACCAAAGACGCCTATCATTTATATAAAACATTTAATGATGCGGTAAAAGAAATGAAAACGTTGGATAAGAACCATCCAATAGCTATTTGTAATGGCGACCTGCTGTTTCTGGATATTATTAAAAAAGAATGTACTGATGCGGATGTACTGGGTATTAATGTGTACAGAGGGCTTTCTTTTGGTGACTTGTATGAAAGAGTAAGAAAAGAATATAATAAACCTGTGATGCTTACTGAATTTGGTTCAGATGCTTTTAATACACAGGCCAATAATGAAGACCAGGAATACCAGGCAAAATGTTTGGTGAGTAACTGGAAAGAAATTTATGCCAATGCCGCAGGTTTGGGTATGGCAGGAAACAGTATTGGTGGTTTTACTTTTCAATTTAGTGATGGCTGGTGGAAAACCGGACAAACAACCGGCCTTGATGATCATGATATTACTGCATCCTGGAGTAACGGTGGTTATCTCAACGATTACAAAGCCGGTGAAAATAATATGAACGAAGAGTGGTTTGGCATTTGTGCAAAAGGCAAAACCAATGAAAGAGGTATTTATGAATTATATCCCCGTGCTGCTTATTATGCATTGAAGGATGCACATCAGTTCAATCCCTACAGTGCTGATGCAAAAGCCCAGATCAGCCGCTTCAACAATCTGCAAATTACAGATGCTGTGCTGCGTGCAAGAGGTGATAAAGCTGCTTTGCAAACAGAAGAAAAAGGCAAAGTGTATGTAAGTGATTTGTGGGCCAACTTCAGCACCTTTAATACAGGAGGAAGTTTAATTTCAACGCCTGAAACACCGGTGCCAAACGGTACTTCATTTCCCAACAAGCTGGGTTTCGACCACATGCAGTCATTCAACATTGGCATCACTGCAAAACCTGCTCCTAATGTAATGGCGAATGTACAGTTCAACGTATTGGGTAATGTGGCGCTTAATCCCATTGATGAAATTTTTTATGAAAACAGGGGAAGACCGGTAATCGTTAATACACCAACCGGACCGCAACCTATGAATCCCGGTAACAGGATACAATTATACAGAAGCACCATTAACTGGAACAGTAAATATTTTAACCTCACCGGCTTTTACAGAACCGGTCATTATCATTGGGGATATGAAGGCGACTTTTTCAATCTCTATCCTGAGGCCAACTACGGAGCCAACATAGATATTTATAATGGTGAAGCACCTTTTGGATTTGAAGTGGAAGGCAAAAAAGCATTGAAAGGTTTGAAAGTGGCTTTTGGTCCTGAACTGTGGTGGGGAGCCAACCCTGCTGTTCTTGTAAAGTATAGCAGAACGGTTAAAAACTTTAAGTTCACCGGTATTTTCCATGAAGATATTACACAGCGAAGCGGCATTCAAAGTTCTATTGCTATACCGCAACCCAAAACAAGAAGAGCCACTTTAGTAGTTTCAAGAAAGTTTGGTAATGCAGGTTTTGAAATTGGTGGTATGTGGGGCGGTCAACCGCTGAACGGAAGAGAATTTCAATTGATGCGTGATGGTAAAGTGTTCAAAGACCAAATCAAATCATCAGACAACTTTGGTGGTAAAGTAAAACTCACTTATGCTGCAGGTGGTTTTAACTGGTATGGTTTGGCATCTTATATGGGTCTTGTAGCAAACGGCGGTGTTGACCAAACCAAAACATTTACCGGATGGACATTGAAAGATGCGGGCAGCGGTAATATGTATAATGCATTAACCGGTTTTACAGTAAGAAAAGGCAAGTTTGAATTTGCCCCCAACTTCCTCTATCAAAAACCATTGGAAGGCCCTGTTCCCGGTAGTGTACTGGCGCCCGGCAGAGCAAGAAATATTTTGGAAGATCCTTTTGTTGTAAGATCCAACAGGGAAACTGTTGCCGGTGAAATATTAATTTCTTATGATCCCACACCTGCTACATGGATGTATGAATGGGATAATGACAGGCAGGAAGATGCAAAGTTTGCCATGAGCGCCAACTTTGTGTACCGTTATTTGCCCACTGTTATGGATGGCGCCATTGGTATCCTGGGAAACAGGGCGTTGTTTGCATTCCCCGGCTCAGTACCCGCACAGGATTTATGGGAAGTAAATACCCGTATTGTTTCTAAACTCAATCCAAACTTTGGTGTTATTGCTTTAATGTATGTGGGTAACGGACAGGCCAATGGTACTGATGCAAGAGTCATTCAGCGCAGAGGTATTGATGTAAGAACCATTTATAAGAAAACAAAATTAATTACGATAGCACGCTTTAATGATTGGGGCCCGTTTGACTATAATCGTGATTTTAACCTCACTTATCCGTTACAACTTATAGCTGACCTTTCAACACAATTAGGAAAACCTGATTGGTTTATGTTGCCTGCAACAAAACTTGGTATCAGGTGTACTTACCGCACGCTTGACAGGTATTCCAACAGGTATTCACCCATCAAAATGCTTAATGCGGCGGGTAACTGGGTTCCTGATCCTACAGCTATCGGTTTTCCAAACGGCAGAGAGTGGGAGATAAGAACCTATATTCAAATAAACATTGGCAGATAAGTAAACATGCTTGTAAAAACATTTAAAGAAATTTATATGCAAACGAATAAACTTTTTCACAACAATTTTTTCAAGCTGCTTGCATTCATTGTACTCGCAGGTATAAGCTGTAAAAAGCGGGATATTTCTCAACTGGAAGCGCCTACCTTTCCGGTAAGGGCAGAAGTTTTTATTGATGATTTTACTCCGGACCTTACTTATGATGCGTTCGGTGGCTCTGATGTAAAAGCTTTCGACATTGACCGTAAAGAAACTTATAACGGAACTGCGGCTTCCATGCGCTTTGCAGTTCCTGATGAGAACAGTCCTGCAGGCGCTTATGCAGGTGGTACATTCAAAAGCAGGAGTGGTCGTGATTTATCAGGATTCAATTGTTTAACATTTTATATCAAAGCATCGCAGGCCGTAAATGTGGGCAACATTGGTTTTGGTAATGATTTGGGCGAAAACAAATTTGTTGTTACCAAATTTGGATTGGCAGTAAATACCAACTGGCAGAAAGTGATCCTTCCAATTCCCGATGCATCTAAATTAAAAGGCGAAAGAGGAATGTTTTATTTTTCTTCGGGCGCAGTAAATGGAAAGGGTTATACCGTGTGGGTTGATGAAGTGAAGTTTGAAAAAAGAGGCGACCTGGGTAATGTAAAAGGGTTGATTTATAGCGGACAAGACAAAGTGAATGATAAAGCCGAAACAGGTGATAAGATTACAATTGACGGTCTTCAGGTTTCTGTAAGCCTGCCCACAGGTGTAAACGAAACGGTTAACATATCTCCCTACTATTTTAATTTTGTTTCTTCTGCTGTTGGTGTAAGTAATGTTAATGCAACAGGTTTGGTGTCTGTTGTAGATGCAGGAAGCGCTACCATCAAAGCTGTGCTTGGAAAAGATACCGCTATGGGTTCTTTAAAAATTACTTCAACAGGTTTACCCGTTGGCCCCACCACAAAAGCGCCTGTGCCTACCCGTAATGCTACAGATGTAATTTCCTTATTCAGTAATACCTATACCAATGTGCCGGTTGAAACATGGAATGCACGTTATCAATTTTCGAATGTTGATGAATTTTTTATCAAAGTTCAGGGAGATGATGTAATACGCTACCGCAACCTCAACTTTGTGGGGATTGAATTTAAAAATCCTACTGTGAACGCCTCAGGTATGAGTGGCTTCCACATTGATATTTGGACACCAGATGTTACTGCCCTGCCGAACAACTTTAAGGTGCTGTTGACTGACCTTGGCGCCAATAATGTATTTGGTGGCAACGACGACAAAACATCTGAAGTTACCATTACAGCTCCAACACTGGCTTCAAATAACTGGGTTGGTATCGATATTCCGTTTTCTGCTTTTACCGGACTTACAACAAGAGCAAACCTTGGGCAAATGGTCCTTTCCGGCACACTGCCCAATGTGTATATTGACAATGTATATTTCTATAAAATACCTACACGCCCAACTGTAGCAGCGCCAGTACCCACAAGGCTTCCTGCCAATGTAATTTCTGTTTTTAGCGATAGTTATACGAACATTGCAGGTACAGATTTTAATCCTAACTGGGGACAGGCCACTGTTACTACACAAACTTCAATTGCTGGTAACAACACATTATCCTATGCAGGCTTAAACTACCAGGGTTTACAGTTTGGCAGCAACCAAAACGTAACAAGCATGGGCTTTTTGCATATAGATTATTTCACCGTTAACTCAACCAGTTTAAAAGTATATTTAATAAGCCCCGGCCCTGTAGAAACGCCATTCACATTAACAGTTCCAACAACCGGCTGGAATAGTGTAGATATACCGCTCTCTTCTTTTTCACCGGTGGCCTTGAATAGTTTAATTCAAATGAAGTGGGATGGTAACGGTGATATTTATGTAGATAATATTTATTTCTATAAAAATCCGGCGCCGCCTACTGTACCTGCTGTTGCGGCCCCGGTACCAACCAGGCCGGCAACAGATGTGCTTTCTGTTTTCAGCGATACCTATACCAATGTAGCCGGTACTGACTTTAATCCTAATTGGGGACAATCAGGATTTGCTACTGCCACACAAATAGCTATTGCAGGCAACAATACCCTGGCTTATCCCAATTTCAATTATCAGGGTATTCAGTTGGCAAGCGCTCAAAATGTTTCAACTTATGGGTCTTTACATGTTGACTACTATTCTGTCAATTCTACAACGCTGAATATATTCCTTATAAGTCCTCCCAATGAAACACCATTCACACTTACTGTTCCTACAACCGGAAACGGCTGGAACAGTGTAGATATTCCATTGACAGCCTTTGCAGGCGTTAATTTAAATGCGGTATCTCAATTTAAATTTGATGGTGGTGATGGAAGTAAAAATGTTTATCTGGATAATATCTATTTCTTTAAAGGTGGTGGTGGCGGCGGCAGTTGTCCCGCTCCTCCGGCAGGTGAGTTTATAGCTGATGGTGGCTTTGAAGCAAATGCAGGATGTTGGGAATTTTTTGCTGCACAGCCAGGCACTTCTGCTTCGGTTGTTAATAATGTAAGTAATGGCGGAACAAACTCAGCACGCATTAAAACAGCACAGGGAGGCAACCCCGGTATCAAGCAAACACGCTTTGGAGTGGGTGTTGTACTGCCTAATAGTACATATATAGTGAAGTTTGATGTACGCTCAGATGCCGCTGATCCTGTTGCCAACGGTTCCATATTAAACGCCTTTGCATTTTCTGAAGCAGCACAAGGATCTGGTACCGGGGCAGTACAGCACGCCCTTGTTCAGGGTGATGGAAATGTTCCGGGTACGTGGACAACAAGAACGTACACCTTTACTACCGCTGCTAATGTTGCGGGGGGCTTATCTCTTTTGATAGAATTAGTTGGTGGTGGCCCAACAACAACCGGTACTATCTATATAGATAATGTATCTCTGAAAAAACAGTAACAACTCATTTTAAACTCAACGAAAAATTTTTGTTATGAGAAAAGAAAGTAAAAATTTAGTCCTGGTAACTATAGTTCCTTTGTTACTGCTCATGCTGATGGCTTGTGAAAAAGAAGCAAAACAAACATTACCCGAAAGAAATTGGGAATTAGTTTGGAGCGATGAATTTACAGGTGCGGCCAATTCATCACCCGATCCAACGAAATGGGTATTTGATATTGGGGCAACAGGGTGGGGCAACCAGGAACTGCAGTACTATACCAATCGTCCTTCAAACGTTTCATTAGATGGTAAAGGTAATTTGGTAATTACTGCACGGAGGGAATCGTACTTTGGTGCTGACTATACATCAGCCAGAGTAAAAACACAGGGAAAATTTGCACAGGCTTACGGACGCTATGAAGCAAGAATGAAAACAGTAACAGGCCCCGGTTTATGGCCTGCTTTCTGGATGCTGGGCGCTAATATTAATACCAGACCCTGGCCGCAATCTGGTGAAATTGATATTATGGAACAGCGTGGTCAGGAGCCCAATGCTAATAATGGATCGATTCATGGTCCCGGTTATTCAGGCGGCAATGCCATTACAAAAAAATTTACATTAGCCAATGGCAGGTTTGATACTGAGTTTCATGTCTATGCTGCGGAATGGGGCGCTGATTTTATAGATTTCTTTGTTGATGATTTTCTTTATAAACGTGTTACTCCTAAAGATGTACCGGGTGAATGGGTGTTCAATCAACCGTTTTTTATTATCATGAATGTAGCGGTGGGCGGAAATTATGTTGGCTTTCCAACAACCGGAACACCGTTCCCTCAAACATTGACGGTGGATTATGTAAAAGTGTACAAACAAAAATAACAACATACTGCGGGGAGATGAAGCTCTTTATCTCCCGCAGTAAATTCATTTCATTTTTATATCCCCTGAATAACCTGTTACTATGTAGAAACAGGAGTTGTTTTGCTTTTTGAAAAGTATGAAACAATAGTATTAATAAATGCGAAGCATTTTATTTCTCTGCGCCCTCTGCTGCTCTGCGTGCAAAAAAATATCACGCCCGTCCAAACGATTCATCCGGACGGGCAGAGGTTAGGAGAACGCAGAGAAGAATGACAATGAAATTGTCATTTGGAGATATAACTTCTTTAGATGTTCAAATAGATAAACTATCTAGAAGCTTAAAAAGTTTTGAATGAAAACAGGAACGATTGCTGAGAAAAAACTTGAACCCGTTGAAATCAACAACGAAACATTTTACAAAATTTCAGATGTGGATGCCATGCGTCCCTTCTTCATGAGCATTGTGAGTGATTCCAATCACTGGATGTTTGTATCCAGCAATGGTGGCATCAGTGCGGGAAGAAAGAACGCAGAGTTTGCATTGTTTCCTTATTATACGGATGATAAAATAACAGAGTCATCAGAAGTTACAGGAAGCAAAACCATTCTTGTTGTTACAAAAAATAACCATTCTGTTTTGTGGGAACCATTCTCGGTTCGCAGTGAAGGCAGATTTGCCGTGAGCAGAAATTTGTACCAAAACAAATGGTGTAATAAAATTTTGTTTGAAGAAATCAATCATGATTTGCAGCTTGCCTTTCAATATGAATGGAGCAGCAGCAATTTGTTTGGATTTGTAAAACAGGCAAAGCTCATTAATCTTTCCAATGAAACGGTTGAGGTGCAACTGGCAGATGGTTTGCAAAACATTATGCCCTTTGGTGTGCCTGCTGCTTTGCAAACTACCACCAGTAATTTGGCTGATGCCTACAAACGTTCTGAATTAATGGCTGAAACAGGACTTGGCATCTTTGCACTCAGCGCCATCATTGTAGATAAAGCTGAACCTGCAGAAGCATTAAAAGCAAATATTGCATGGAGCCTCGGATTGGATAACCCAACATACCTGCTTTCGTCATTGCAATTGCAAAACCTAAGAACAAACAATCCTGTAAAACAGGAAGAAGATGTAAAAGGCGAAAAGGGAGCTTACTTTGTGGTGAGTACCGTTTCACTGGCAGCAGGTGCAGAAAAGAAATGGATGCTGGTGGCCAACGTCAATCAAAATCATTCTTCTGTTATTGCACTTTCTGAGCAAATTAAAAACGATAAAAACCTCGCTGTACAAATTTTAGAAGATGTTGAAGCAGGCACTTTGCATTTGCAGCAATTAACAGGCGCTGCCGACAGTTTTCAATACACGGCAGATGATTTAAAAGATACACGCCATTACTCCAATGTGTTATTCAACATAATGCGGGGCGGCATCTTTGACAATAATTATCAAATAGAAAAATGGGATTTCAGTAATTACCTGCACAAAGCCAATAAAAAAGTTTTTGAAGCATCGCAATCATTGCTTGCAAATTTGAAAGAAGAGTTTTCTTTGTTTGAATTAAAGAAAATTGCAGGAGAATCAGGCAACAGCGATTTCATTCGTTTGGCAACGGAATATTTGCCGTTGAAATTCAGCCGCAGGCATGGCGACCCCAGCCGTCCATGGAATCAATTCTCCATCAACACCAGAAGTGAAATTGATGGTTCCAAAATTTTAGATTACCAGGGCAACTGGCGGGATATATTTCAGAACTGGGAAGCATTGGCGCATTCTTATCCTGAGTTTATTGATGGAATGATTTCAAAATTTTTAAATGCTTCCACATTCGATGGCTATAATCCCTACCGTGTTACCAAAGACGGTTTTGACTGGGAAACAATAGAACCTGATAATCCCTGGAGTTATATCGGTTACTGGGGCGACCATCAGATTATTTACCTGTTGAAATTTTTGGAATTTGCACAGCAGCATCAATCAGGCGCCATTGAAAAGCTGTTGAACGAAAACAATTATGTGTATGCCAATGTGCCGTATCGCATCAAATCCTATAATGATATTGTTAAGAATCCCAAAGACACCATTGAGTTTGACCATCATAATGAAAAACGGATTCATGAACGCATACATCAATTGGGCGCTGATGGCGCTTTGCTTACTGTTGGAGAGGGTGATATTTACCGTGTAAACTTTGCAGAGAAAATTTTAGCAACCGTTTTATCCAAGCTTTCCAATTTTGTACCCGAAGGCGGCATTTGGATGAATACGCAACGTCCTGAATGGAATGATGCCAACAATGCACTGGTGGGCAACGGTGTGTCAATGGTTACACTGTATTACTTAAGAAGATTCCTCAAATTTTTACAGGGTGTGGTTGAAAATTCAAAGACTGATACTGTTTCAGTTTCTGCAGAACTGCATTTGCTGTTTACACAACTGGCAACTGTTTTTTCCAATCAAGCGCATTTGCTCAATTCATCCATTGATAATAAAAGCAGGAAAAAAATTACTGATGAGCTGGGAATTGCAGGCAGCAATTTCAGAAATCAAATTTATGAGCATGGATTTTCTGGTAAGAAAGAGAACCTGTCAAATGATGAACTTGCTGCTTTTGTAAAAGCATCCCTTCAGTTTGTTGAACATTCCATAAAAGCCAACAAAAGAAAAGATAATTTATATCATGCCTACAACCTGCTGAGTTTTGAGAATGATGAATTAAAAATTTCTTATCTCAGTGAAATGCTTGAAGGGCAGGTGGGCGTATTAAGTTCCGAACAGCTTACTGCAACTGAAAGTCTGCAATTGCTGGATGCACTAAAACAAAGTTCGCTTTACAGAAAAGATCAGAACAGTTATATTCTTTATCCCAATAAAAACCTGAAAGGATTTCTGGAAAGAAATAATATTCCTGCGGATGCAGTAGAAAAATCTCAGTTATTAAAAAAACTGGTGGCAGACAATAATGTTCAGTTGATTGAAAAAGATGTCAATGGAAATTTCCATTTTAATGGCAATTTTAAAAATGCGGAGGATGTGCTTCGTGCTTTAAACGGATTAGGTGCAGCGTATCAATTGCAGGTGGCAAAAGAAAAAGCATTGGCGCTGCAGATTTTTGAAGAAGTATTTAATCATAAAGAATTTACAGGCAGGTCGGGCACCTTCTATGCATTTGAAGGGTTGGGTTCTATTTACTGGCACATGGTTTCAAAATTATCATTGGCCGTAATGGAAACCTGCCTCCGTGCCATCAGGGATAAAGCAGATGCACAAACCATCAGCAGTTTGGTTGCACACTATTATGAAATCAGTGCAGGCATTGGTGTGCACAAATCACCTCAATTGTTTGGCGCATTTCCTGTAACACCTTATTCACATACGCCTATGCACAAAGGTGCACAGCAACCGGGTATGACGGGACAGGTAAAAGAAGATATCTTAACAAGAATGGCAGAACTGGGAGTGAAAATGAAAGAAGGAGCTCTTTTGTTTGAACCTGGTTTACTTCTCAAAAATGAGTTGTTGCAAAAAGAAGTGAATGCTTCATTTGTTACAATTGATGGCAGCATCAAAAATATCGTACTAAAGCCCAATAGTCTGGCCTTTACCATTTGCCAGGTGCCTGTTGTTTATAAAGCAGCTGCTTCATCAAAGATTGAAGTGTTCTTTGCGAATGGCTCGATTGAAACAGTACATTCAAACGCTCTGAATAGTGAGATGAGTCGTCACATATTACATCGAACAGGTACAATCGATTATTTAGAGGTGTATATAGATGAAAATAGTTTAAGATAATGCACAGGCTTCTTTACATCATATTATTTTTTTCTGTTTCCTGCTCAGCAAAAACGAATGCCGATACAATTACGGCTGCACAAATTCTGGGCAATCCCAATTACCAGGCAATCTGCTATGGCGGATACAGAACGCCATCAAGAGATGTTGAACCCACTATTGCAGAAATAAAAGAGGATATGAGGATATTGGCCGCCATGAAAATAAAACTCATCAGAACCTATAATGTGCATCGTAAAGAAGCTTCTAATTTACTTGCAGCTATAACAGAACTAAAAAAGGAACAAAAGAATTTTCAAATGTATGTAATGCTGGGCGCATGGATTGATTGCAAAAACGCATTTACAAGTCAAGCTCCTGTTCATAATGAAGAAAGCGAACGCAATGCGGTTGAAATTGCAGAAGCAGTACGATTGGCGAATCAATATCCTGATATTGTAAAAATAATTGCTGTAGGCAATGAGGCAATGGTAAACTGGGCAACAGGCTACTATGTTACGCCGAACATTATTTTAAAATGGGTGAAGTATTTGCAAAACTTAAAACAGCAAAACAAGTTATCAAAAGATATCTGGATAACAAGCTCAGACAACTTCGCTTCATGGGGTGGTGGTGGAAAAGAATATCATGTTTCAGATTTGAATGAACTGATAAAAGCGGTGGACTATATTTCGCTGCATACCTATCCCATGCATGATACGCATTACAATCCTGCTTTTTGGGGAATCAAAGAAAGCGAACAGCAATTAACCAATAAAGAAAAGATTGATGCTGCCATGATGCGTGCAAGAGATTATGCAATTGCACAATATCAAAGTGTGGTGAAGTATATGCAATCGCTGGGTGTAAATAAACCTGTTCATATCGGCGAAACAGGTTGGGCAACAGTTTGCAATGAACTGTATGGAAAGAATGGCTCAAAAGCGGTGGATGAATATAAGTCGGCACTGTATTATAAGCTCATTCGTGAATGGACTAACAAAGAAAATATCACCTGTTTCTTTTTTGAAGCCTTTGATGAAAACTGGAAAAACAGTGGCAATCCTTTACATTCAGAAAATCATTTTGGGCTCATCAATATGCAGGGGCAGGCTAAATACGTAATTTGGAATTTGGTGGATGATGGTGTATTTAAAGGATTAACAAGAAACGGTAAACCCATTTCAAAAACTTATAATGGCAATGAGCAGGCATTATGGGCGGATGTGGTGGTGCCTGATAAATTAATAACGAATTAATGCCTTTAACATCATGAAATGAGCCATAAAATTTTCGAGGTAGTTTATACCAACAGCCGATGGAAATTTTATGGCGAACACTATGTGGCCTTAAGAAAAATAATAAATGAATCACATGAATGCATTTACCAAAACCAAAATATTTACAATCGCATTGATAATGATAACTTCATTACAGAGTTGTATGGAAACTGAAAATCTATCAGTTGAAGTATATGAAACTTCAGCACAGGGTAATGCATTGAAAAAAATGGATGCTTTTTCAAAAGCTGAAAACCCAATTCTGATTAAAATCAACTCCGAAGAAAAATTTCAAACCATCACAGGCTTTGGCGGATCGTTTACTGAAGCATCTGCTTCACTGTTAAATAAACTGAGTGATTCGAACCGTACTAAAATCCTACAAGCTTACTTTGGTGAAAATGGCGCCCGTTATTCACTCACAAGAACTCATTTTAATTCCTGCGATTTTTCATTGAGCAATTATGCTTACGCCATGAAAGCAGGTGATACCAACCTTGACAGTTTTTCAATTGATGCCGATAGAAATGATTTAATACCCATGATTAAAGAAGCCATAAGGATTTCAAAAGATGGTTTTAAAATCATTGCATCACCGTGGACAGCGCCACCGTGGATGAAAGATAACAATGACTGGCGTGGAGGAAAACTGTTACCGCAATACAGGCAAACATGGGCTTTGTATTTTGAAAAATACATCAGGGCGTATAAAAATGAAGGCATCAATATTTGGGGTGTTACCGTAGAGAATGAACCGCTGGGTAATAACAACAACTGGGAGAGCATGCATTTCACCCCCGAAGAGATGACAACGTTTGTAAAAGATTTTCTTGGTCCTCATTTGGAGAAAAACGGATTGGACTCCATAAAAATTCTTGGCTATGACCAAAACCGTGGTGAAGAATTAGAGAAATGGGCCAATGTGATGTATAAGGATGCAGCTTCATCAAAATATTTTGATGGAATGGCGGTGCACTGGTATGCCAGCACCTATGATTTTTTTCCTGCATCATTGCAACACACACATCAACTGGCGCCAGCAAAATATCTCATCAACACCGAAGCATGTATTGATGCAGATGTTCCGCATTGGAAAGATGATAACTGGTACTGGAGCAAGGAAGCAACAGACTGGGGATGGGATTGGGCAACGGAAAAAGAAAAATATTTACATCCGAAATATGTTCCTGTATATCGTTATGCCAATGATATCATCGGCTGTTTAAATAATTATGTTGATGGATGGATTGACTGGAACATGGTACTCAACAAACAAGGCGGGCCCAACTGGTTTAAAAACTGGTGCACAGCGCCCGTTATTGTAGATGAAGAAAAAGATGAAGTGTATTTTACGCCGTTGTATTACACATTAGCTCATTTCAGTAAATTCATTCGGCCCGGTGCAGTACGCATTGGATTTGAAAGTGCGGATAAAGAGTTGATGGTTACTGCAGCACAAAATCCGGATGGTTCAATTGCAGTAGTTGTATTTAACCCTGGCGAAAAAGAAAAAGCATTCAATATATCTCTGCCAAACCAAACTGTAAATGCTGTCATCAGCGCAAAAGCCATTCAAACGATTGTAATAAAAAAATAGTTTTCTAAACCAGCTTAATTAATTGCTATATGAGTAATACAAATGTTAAAGGCAGAGTACCAATGGGGCAAAAAATTGCCTTTGGTTTAGGAATGTTGGCCAATCAAATGTTTCCCGCAATGATTGGGATTTTTACAGTGGTGTTGGTAGAAAAATTGGGCTTTAGTGGATTGTTGCTGGGGTTAACTTATTTTATTCCGAAATTTTATGATGCGTTGTTTGATTTGATAATGGGATATATAAGTGATAATACGAAATCAAAATGGGGAAGAAGGAGGCAATATGTTTTAGCAGGCGCCATTATTTTAGGATTTGCATTTGCATTCATGTGGCAATTGTATGCTGAAAATGGTGTCACTTTTAATTTTATCTACTTTTTGCTTGTTTCATTGATTTTTTATTCAGGGCTTACCATTTTTAGTATTCCTTATGTAGCTATGGGCTATGAAATGAGTGATGATTTTCATGAGCGAACAAATATCATGGCCACTTCTCAACTCATTGGTCAGTTAGCCTGGGTTATAGCGCCCTGGTTTTGGGTTATCATGGCAGATCAGTCATTATTTCCATCCACTGATGTAGCGGTTAGAACATTGGCGGTGTATGTTGCTGTTGGTTGTGCCGTTTTAGCGGCTATTCCTGCATTTTTTATTCCGGGTAAATCTACACTGCATGAAAACTACAGCCCGATTGATTTAAAAGGAATCCTGGGTAGTTTTGGCGAAATCAAAGAAGGATTAAAAGCATCCGTAGAAATTAAACCTTTCAGAAATATTTGTATTGCCACTTTTTTAATTTTTAATGCTTTTCAAACAACAGCCGGCTTTTCTTATTTCATTATCAAATATTATTTGTTTAAAGGCAACGAAGAAGGGTTTGGATTATGGCCTACATTATTTGGTAGTGTAGGAGCTATTATAACCACCATTGTAGTGATTCCTATCGTAGCCAGAATGTCTAAAATAATGGGAAAAAAGAAAGCGTTTTTGGTTTCTCAGGGCATTTCAATAGTGGGCTACATTTTACTTTTTTTACTTTTTGTTCCCGGCAAACCTTATCTTTTTCTTTTTGCACTCCCGTTCTTTTCCTTTGGTATAGGTAGTTTGTTTACGTTAATGATGAGCATGACATCTGATGTAATTGATATTGACGAATTAAATACCGGCAAAAGAAGAGAAGGAAGTTTAGGCGCTATCTATTGGTGGATGGTAAAATTTGGAACGGCTGTAGCAGGATTATTAAGTGGTTTAATTCTTTCCTTAGTAGCTTTTAAATCTAATGCAGCTACCCAAACTGATGAAACAATGTTCTGGTTACGGATTTTCTTTGTAGGCATTCCAATACTGGGAACCTTAACTGCTATATGGGCAATGAGAAATTATGATGTTGATGAAGCCAAAGCATTAGAAGTAAGAGATCTTTTACAAAAAAGAAAAGAACCTAAAGCTTCAGGCTCAGGAATGGGAAGCGTATTTGCCGGTTTAGATTTAAAGAGTTTAACCAAACCGGAGTTGCTGAAAAAATATCCTTCATATATCAACACAGGAATTAATTTTGAAGCTGTGAATACAGAAAAACTCAACGAAAAATTTGCTGAAGTATTTAAGAAGGGAATGCACGGTATTTGCTTTACAGTATTTAGCGGAGATCAAAATCCCGGCGATCAAATTACAGAAGAACAAATTGTAAAAAGGTTAAAGGTGCTGGAAGGTCATACGGAATGGATTCGTGTATTTTCTGCCACAAAGGGATATGAACTCATTCCTGCCATTGCCAGGAAAATGGGATTCAAAGTGCTGATGGGCGCATGGATTGATAAAGACAAAGTTCAGAATGAAAAAGAAGTGCAATCGCTTATCAAATTGATGAAGGATGGATTGGTTGATATGGCAGCAGTGGGTAATGAAGTTTTATTCAGAGGTGATCAGGACGAAACAACCTTAATCAATTATATTACTGAAGTAAAGAGAAATGCAAACGGAGTACCTGTTGGTTGTGTGGATGTTTATGGAGAATTTATCGGCCATCCCAAACTGGTGAATGCATGTGATAAATTATTGATTAATGGTTATCCGTTTTGGGAAGGCGCACATATTGAACATGCAGGTGTTTATTTACAGGAAATGTATAATAAAGTGAAGGCTGTTGCCAATGGTAAAGAAGTGATTGTTACAGAAACAGGCTGGCCAGGTAACGGACAAGTGGTGGGTGAAGCAGTTCCCTCTCCAATAAACATGATGTTGTATTATCTGGAAGCACAATTATGGGCAGCAGAGGCCAATGTAAAACTGTTCTATTTCTCTTCCTTTGATGAAGCATGGAAAATTCATTCAGAGGGTTGGGCCGGAACTTCCTGGGGCTTGTGGGATGAAAATGAAAACTTTAAATTTAACTGATAAATTTTATTGTTATGTCATACAGAAAAGATCATATTCTATCATTAAAACCTGATTCACAATCAAGCTATGTGGAAGGCGAATCAGAAGCAACGCTGAAGGATTTATTTGCTGAAATTCTTCAAACCGGTGTACATGGTTTTTGTTTCAGTTTGTATGAAGACGGGCAAAAACCCGGCGACATCATTTCCGAAGCACAGGTGCGGCGCCGAATGGAAATTTTAAAACCGCATACCAAATGGATTCGTTCTTTTTCCTGCACGGAAGGAAATGAGTTTATTCCAAAAGTGGCAAAAGAGCTGGGCATAAAAACATTGGTGGGTGCCTGGCTGGGCAACGATGATGAAATCAATCAGCGTGAAGTGGAAGGCCTCATTCAATTGGCAAAAGAAGGTTATGTGGATATTGCCGCTGTTGGTAATGAAGTGATGTACCGTAAAGATTTAACGGAAGATGAGTTGATTGCATTTATTAAAAGAGTAAAAGCAGAACTGCCCGGCATACCTGTTGGGTATGTGGATGCCTACTATGAGTTTTCACATCGTCCTGCCATTACTGAGTTATGCGATGTGATTTTGTGTAACTGTTATCCTTTCTGGGAAGGTTGTCCTTTTGAAAACTCATTGGATTATATGAAGCAAATGTATTACCAGGCAAAGGATGCCGGCAATGGTAAAGAAGTTATCATTACTGAAACAGGATGGCCCAGCCAGGGTGAAAATCTGCGTGGCGCCATACCCGGCGAAAAAAGTGCAAGGGATTATTTCATCAACACACAACTATGGTCGGCCAATGATACCATTCCTGTTTTCTATTTCTCATCATTTGATGAAAGCTGGAAAGTGGGAGCGGAAGGAATTGTTGGCGCCTATTGGGGCATCTGGGATAAACATGAAAAACTGAAATTTTGAAGTGAAGATTAAAAATATTTTTTTGATACCAGCTTCAGTATTGAGCGGAGCCGAAATATTCATGGCATCGGTTTTGCCCGTCCGAATGGCAAGGCGGGGCGAACGTCGCAATCCCCGCCAGAACGAATCTTTCGGGCTGGCTTTCATCACCTGTGCAGAGGGCATCATTGCTTTACATCAAACTCACTGAGTAACTTTTGAAAGCTTCTTCTTATGAATTTTTTTGAACAGTTTGGATTTGAACCGGCAAAAGCTATTTGTTATTCAGGCTTCAGAGAAGGACAGCAACCCGGCGTTAATTATCCTTCTTACGCAGAGGTAAAAGAAGATTTGTTATTACTGCAACCGCATTGGAAATACCTGCGTTTGTACGATTGTGATAAACATGCTGAAACAATTTTAGAGGTGATTGAAAAAGAAAAACTTGATTTCAAAATCATGCAGGGTGCTTACATTGAAGCAGAGATGAACAACTTCGGTTGCCCCTGGGATGGCGGTGTTTATGAAGAGGAGCAATTGCTTACAAACCAAAAAAGCAACGAACAAAAAATAGAAAAGATCATTGCGTGGGCCAATCAATTTCCTGAAATCATTTTTTCTTTATCCGTGGGTAACGAATCCTGTGTTGATTGGAGCGGCAATTATGTACCGGTAAGTCGTGTGGTTGAATTTGCAAAAAAAGTAAAACAGCATGCAAAGCAACCGGTTACCTTTTGTGAAAACTATGTGCCCTGGCTTCATAAACTCAAACCGCTGGCTGAAGTGGTGGATTTTATTTCTGTTCATACTTATCCCGTGTGGGAGTACAAGCATATTCATGAATCACTTGATTACACCAGAGAAAACTATGAAGCTGTAGCAAATGTTTATCCCGGCAAACCCGTGGTGATTACAGAAGCAGGCTGGGCCACCAACTCTAATGGCAGAGGCATCAATCCCGAACATGTGAATGAAGAAAATCAAAAAATTTATTTTGAAGATTTAATGGAGTGGACAGAAAAAGAAAAAATTCTCACCTTTTATTTTGAAGCTTTTGATGAACCGTGGAAAGGTTCATCGCATCCTATGGAGCCGGAAAAGCACTGGGGCGTCTATAAAAAAGACCGAACACCAAAGCTGGTAATGCAGCAGCGTTTACAATAAATTTTTGCAGCATCATACTTCGTCAGTTTATTTACAATGCTGCAGGGAGTTACATCTTAAAAAATAAAAGACAGAAAAGGTATATTGCGCTGTGCCTGATGGCGCACTGCATAACCATTTAATTTCTTCATGATGAAATATTTCTCTATTGTTTTGTTCCTGATAGTTCATGCTGTCTGTCTTTCTGCTCAGAAAAAAACAATTGAACAACGGGTTGATTCTGTTTTAAAACTCATGACGCTGGAAGAAAAAGCAGTTCAGCTCAATCAGTACTCAGGCGATTGGGCTTTTACCGGCCCCATTACTGCAGATAATGATAAAATCGGACAAATTAAAAGAGGACTGGTTGGCTCCATACTCAATGTAACAGGCGTGAAGCACACAAGAGAATTGCAGCAATATGCACTTCAATCAAGATTGAAAATTCCATTATTGTTCGGACAGGATGTAATACATGGTTTCAGAACTGCATTTCCCATTCCGCTTGCCGAAGCAGCCAGTTGGGATTTGGAAGCCATTGAGCGGAGTGCACGTATTGCCGCCATTGAAACAAGTGCTGCTGGAGTGCACTGGACATTTGCGCCTATGGTTGATATCAGCCGTGATCCCCGCTGGGGCCGTGTAATGGAAGGCGCAGGAGAAGATACATATCTCGGTAGTTTGATTGCAAAAGCAAGAGTAAAAGGTTTCCAGGGCAAGGGACTGGGCAATACAGATGCAGTAATGGCATGCGTTAAACATTTTGCTGCCTATGGAGCGGCTACTGGTGGCCGTGATTATAACAGTGCGGATATGAGTTTGCGCATGTTGTGGGAAACTTATCTGCCGCCTTTTCTTGCAGCAAAAGAAGCAGGCGCTGCAACCTTTATGAATGCATTTAATGATTTGAATGGTATTCCTGCAACAGGCAATCGTTATCTGCAAAGGGAAATTTTAAAAGGTAAATGGAAGTTTAATGGTTTTGTAGTAAGTGATTGGGGAAGTGTGGGCGAAATGATCAGTCATGGTTTTGCAAAAGATACAATGGAAACTGCGCAAATAGCCATCAACGCCGGCAGTGATATGGATATGGAAAGCAGAAGTTATATCAAACATCTGCCGCAGCTCGTTCGTTCAGCAAAAATAAAATTGGAAATGGTGGATGATGCGGTTCGTCGTATTCTCCGCAAAAAATTTGAACTGGGTTTATTTGATGACCCGTTTAAATTTTCAAATGAACAACGGCAGCAGCAGCAATGGAATAATCCTCAGCATTTAGTAGCAGCGAGAGATATGGCAAAGAAAAGTATTGTGTTACTCAAGAACCAAAACCAAACATTGCCTCTGAAAAAGAATCAAAAAATTGCACTGATTGGTCCTTTTGTAAAAGCAGTAAAAGATAATTTGGGTTATTGGAGTATGGAGTGGGATGATGATTCCAGCCGTATTGTTCCATTATGGAAAGGGATGATGAATAAAGTAAACAGCAATCAATTACTCTATGCAAAAGGGTGTAATATCAACGATACTGTTACTTCTGGTTTTGCAGAAGCCATTGCAGCAGCTCAGCAATCTGATATAGTAGTAATAACTGTTGGTGAAGCAAGAGATATGAGCGGTGAAGCAAAAAGCAGGAGCAGTTTGCAGTTACCGGGTGTGCAAAATCAATTGATTGCTGCTATTGCTGCCACAGGTAAACCGGTTGTATTGTTGATTCATGCCGGCCGCCCATTGATATTTGATAAAGCAGCAGCACATGCATCATCTGTTGTTTATACGTGGTGGTTGGGAACTGAAGCAGGCAATGCCATTGCTGATGTATTGTATGGCGATTATAATCCATCCGGTAAATTACCAATGACGTTTCCGAGGGCTGAAGGACAAATTCCGGTTTACTACAATTATTACAATACGGGCCGCCCTGCTGAAGGCGGCAATAATGATTATTACATTTCATCTTATATTGATTTGCCCAACGGTCCGGCTTATACGTTTGGTTACGGTTTGAGTTATACTTCGTTTTCATATACAAATTTTCAACTGAGCGCTGCTTCTTTAAAAGGCAACCAAATACTCACAGCATCTGTAACGCTTACCAATACAGGAACTGTAAAAGGAAAAGAAACGGTTCAGTTGTATATCAGGGATATGATGGGGAAGGTGGTGCGGCCTGTAAAAGAATTAAAAGGATTTCAGCAAAGTGAATTACTGCCCGGCGAATCAAAAATCATCAGCTTTAAAATTACTGCTAATGATCTCCGTTTTTATGATGATCAGTTGAATTATAACTGGGAGCCCGGTGCGTTTGAAATCATGATAGGAGGCAACTCAAAAGATGTACAAACCCTGAGCGTCAACTGGGTAAAATAAGCTGCCATAAACATAGCGGGTGCATCAGGATTGTTCTTAATTTGCCGTATGCCGGGTGCAACAGATTTTTATCATCCCAATACCTACGCCTGCAATCATGTTGAGCTTATTCGTGGCGGCTCAGCATATTTTCAATTGCTGCAACAGCTTATTGACAGTGCTCAAAGAAGTATTCATTTTCAAACCTACATTTTTGATGATGATGAAACAGGTGTTGAGGTTGGGGCTGCATTAATGAATGCAGCACAGCGTGGTGTAAAAGTACAACTGATGGCGGATGCGTATGCTTCAAAAGATTTATCGGCTGCGTTTATTGAACGCATGAAACGAAAAGGCGTTGCATTTAAACAATTTGAACCTTTACTTAAAAGTCATAAATTTTATTTTGGCAGAAGGCTGCATCATAAAGTTTTTGTGGTTGATGGAGATAAGAGTTTAGTTGGTGGTATTAACATCAGCAACCGCTACAATGATATGCCCGGGCAACCTGCCTGGCTGGATTGGGCTTTGTATTCAGAAGGAGAAGTGTGCAGGGAACTTGAAAGGGTTTGTGAAGAAGTGTGGAGTGGAAAAATATTTTCCCGTAAACAGAAAAATAAAAACAAAAGCATCACTCAACAGGAATCAAATGAGCTGCTGGTGCGTGTGTGCCGCAATGATTGGGTCAACCGCAAAAACCAGGTGAGCCGCACTTACCTGCAAATGTTTCAGCATGCAAAGCAGCACATCACACTGGTGTCCAGTTATTTTTTACCGGGTCGTGTTTTCAGAAAAAATATGGAGCGTGCCGCAAAAAGAGGCGTACAAATAAAAGTAATTACTGCCGGCAACAGTGATGTGGCTGTTTCAAAAAATGCAGAACGTTTTTTATACCGATGGTTGCTGAAACGGGGTATCCGTATTTTTGAATATCAGCCCACTGTGCTGCATGGCAAATTAAGTGTGTGTGATGATGAACTGGTAACTGTTGGTTCTTACAATATTAATAACATCAGCGCTTATGCCAGTATTGAACTAAACCTTGATGTAATGAGCCGGCCTTTTGCACAGTTTACAAAGCAAACGCTTCAATCCATTATGGAAGATGACTGTTTGGAAATAACTTATGAAACCTATCAAACCAAATACACCATGCTGCAGCGGATACTGCAATGGTTTTGTTACCTCCTGTTTAAATTCATTTTCTTTTTGTTTACATTTTATTTCAGGCAGAAGGAGTAGAAAAGCCCCGGAGAACCGGGGCCTTTATTTAACCAACCAAATCAAGACCTGTGAGCTATGAATACAGGTATCTTATGTGCTCCAATAATTTTTTTTATAAAGCTTTTCTTAAACAGTTGCGATACGGATGAGCGTCCGTAAGCGCCTGCTACAAGAATGGCATCTTTCTTATTATTCATCCAGGCTGCAAAATATTTGGCCGGGTTAATTTCCAGTTTCAGTAATGTTAAATCAGGGTAGTGGCGTGCGGCCAGTTCTTCAATATTGTTTTCATGGGGGAACTCAATCTTCTCCTCATCCTGTGCATACACCAGCATAGTGGGTTGCTTACGGAGTTCATTAAATAAATACGCAAATTGTTTAATGGCATAAACAGAAGAGGCGCTGCCATCATAACTCAAAACAGTGGTGCTGGGGAATTCAAATTTTTCCGGCACCACTATCACAGGGCATTCCACCCGCTGCAGTACTTCCTGCAGGTATTCGTTTACTTCTGTAGTATCTGTTTCAAAAAAAGATTCGCTGCCAATTACCAGCAGGTCAGCAAATCTTGATTCGGTGATCAGTTCGGGCAAAGCAAAATCGTAAGCATCTTCATGAATCCTGTATTCAATTCCGCTCTTAACGCATAACGTTTCAAATTCTTTTTTTGATTGGATGAGCAGTTCAGGATCTGTTTCGGGCAATGCAGGTACCAGTACAGTTCCTGTCATGGCATCTGTATAACTCCAGAGTGAAGATGCAACAGATTGCGGAAGGAATACGCCGGTTACCAGTAAATGCTCCAGGTTATTAAGGCGGCTTACAAAATCAAATGCGCCCTTTGGGAAATGAGCGCCATCGAACATCAGTAAGACCTTTTTCATAATCAAATGTTTAGGTGTTAAAGGTGAAAAACTATTGATTGCAGAATACTGATGATGGCAGCCGGGGAATATGATTGTGGTCAGTGTACAACAACAGACTTCTTTCACAATTAACGGCAATATTTTTGTGCGGTCTTTTACTTCATTTTTCACAGAAAACAAATAGTTGCAATCATTCTTCAACCTGGGAGATTTCACCTTCGTCGATATGACGGCACTCCGATTCTTTATGGGTTTGCAAAAAAGCAACGGCGGTTTTCCCTGCAGCAAGTCATTGCAAAACAACACGCCGTCATTTCGAACGAAGCAATGGGAGATTTTAAAGTAAAACGTTCTTACAGCGGAGTGAGAAATCTCCAGACAGGAGTGCTGCGTAAGTTTAATCAATCCTTATGTGTATTTTTAATTCATTCTAAAACCCGGGAGATTCCTCCTTCGTGGAAATGACGGCGCTCTCTTAGTTTATGAATTTGAAAAAGGGGAATAGTATAAGAACCCTGATCAAACAAAAAAACGCTGCGTTTTTCAACACAGCGTCTTAACGAATTATTATTTACGGTACTTCTACCTGCTGTTGGCATCATTCATCCTTATGCTTCTGCCTTTGAATTTTTTACCATCAATAGCACGGATCATTTGTGTGGCTGCCTTGCTTTCCACTTCCACCCAGCTATTGAGTTCACGCATATCAATTTTACCAAGTACTTCTTTACGCAGTTCACTCATATCAAGGATAAACTGTAAAAAACTGGCTTTATAAAAACCATCTTTGGTGCCCAGGTTTACAAAGAGTTTGGTATAACCACCGCCGCCTTTAAAGTCACGGCCCTGTGTATCACGAAAGGGTTTGCGTTCACCGCCACCATGTTCAGGAACCATACGTTCCCTTCTTCTGTCGCCCCTGCCATCACGGCCGCCTTCTTTGCTGAATTTATCAAAAGTGCTGCGGCTGCGTTCACGAATGTTGAGGTCTTCTGCATTTTCATAATACTTCAGAAACCGGTCAAATTCCATGGCTGCCACACGTTTTAAAATTTCTTCCTTGCTCATGTCGGCAAACTTTTCCTGCAGCATAGGAACATAGGTTTCATATTCTTCATTACTCACATCGGCGCTGATGATTTTGTCCATAAACGCAAAAAACTGTTTACGGCATACATCTTTACCGCTTGGTATTTCAAATTTGTGAAACTGTGATTTTACAATGCGTTCAATCTGTTTAATCCGCCCCACTTCACGGCTGTGCACAATGCTCATACAAATACCTGTTTTGCCGGCCCGCCCTGTACGTCCGCTCCTGTGGGTATATACTTCAATATCATCCGGCAACTCATAGTTGATAACATGCGTTATATCTTTCACATCAATACCACGTGCCGCCACATCAGTTGCAATTAAAAGTTGTAATGTGCGTTCACGAAACTGGCCCATTACAGAATCACGCTGCTGTTGCGTTAAATCGCCATGCAGGGCATCAATATCATAACCTTCACGTGTAAGCTTCTCTGCAATTTGCTGTGCATCAATTTTAGTGCGGGTAAAAATAATGCCGTAAATGCCGGGGTTAAAATCAATCAAACGTTTCAATGCTTCATAACGGTGTTGCGATGAAACAACGAAGTACTGATGATCAATGTTTACATTGCCGGTATTCATTTGCCCCACTGTTACTTCCACAGGTTCTTTCATGTACTTGCGGCTCACCTTTCTTATTTCAGGCGGCATGGTGGCGCTAAATAACCAGGTGCTTTCTTTCTTCGGTGTGTTTTGCAAGATGAATTCAATATCATCCTGGAAACCCATGTTCAGCATTTCATCCGCTTCATCCAAAACCACATATTGAATTTCGCCAAGGTTAATGGCTTTGCGTTCAATTAAATCAATCAACCGGCCGGGTGTGGCCACTACAATCTGCACACCCCGTTTAATATCCCGGATCTGCATGCCAATGCTGGCGCCGCCATATACAGCCACCACATTCATGGCCTTCTTGTACTTTTTAAAATGTTCAATATCTTTTACAATTTGCAAACAGAGTTCACGGGTAGGGCATACAATTAATGCCTGCGGGTGTTTTTTGCTTTCATCAACCAACTGCAGTAAGGGCAAGCCAAAAGCAGCCGTTTTACCGGTGCCTGTTTGCGCCAAACCAATTAAATCTTTGGTGCCGCTTAATAAAACGGGAATTGCTTTTTCCTGGATGGGCGTGGGAATTACAAAATCTAGTTCAGTAATTGCTTTCATCAACTTTTCCTCGAGACCCAGCGCTTCAAATGTTGTCATTCTTTATTCTTTAAAATTAGGCGCAAAGGTAAGGGTTTGCGGGGCATGGCCTTCTTTCAAAGGCAAATACAGGGTGGGTTACGGGCTTATGTGCCAATAGCAGCGTTTTTGTTGAGCAAAGCGAAATGCCGCAAAGCGGAACGTCGCTCGTTTTATAGTTCCGTTTCCAATTTGGCAAAAAACATAAGACCAGGACAATTGCATTAAAAAGAAGAAAGTATTTTGTGTAACCGCTTATTTCACAAATAGCATCTTGTAATCCACATTCACCCTGCCTTTTGAAATATCATCCAGTCTTCCTTTGAGCAGTTTTCGTTTGAGGGGTTTGAGATAATCAATAAACAATCTGCCTTCTATATGATCATATTCATGCAGGATGATGCGGGCAGTAATGCCATCAAATGTTTTTATATGCTCAGTAAAGGTTTCATCCATATAACGGATGGCCGCTTCTTCTGCACGAAAAATATCTTCACGAATTTTGGGGATGCTTAAACAGCCTTCGTTATAACTCCAGTCATCGCCGAGCAGTTCTTCCACATGGGCATTAATAAATACCTGTTTAACACCGGGTCTGTCAGGGTACTGCAGTGTTTCTTCTTCATCCATATTGGCAAACATCTGTGCACTGTCAATTACAAACAAACGGATATCCCGGTTAATTTGCGGAGCTGCAAGTCCCACGCCATTGCTGGCATACATAGTTTCCCACATATCCTCAATGAGTTTTTGCAAACCGGGATAATCAGCATCAATATCTTTACCCGTTTTTCTTAATACATCGGCGCCATATGCAACAATGGGAAGAATCATTAATCGTACGATTTAAAATTTATGATTTGCAAATATACAGGCAGCGCTCTTTTTGGTGAAATCTTACTTCATACCTCTCAGCCATCTTTTCGCTCCATATATTCCTGCAGCATAATGGTAGCAGCAATTTCGTCCACTAATTTTTTATCACGGCGCTGTTTTTTCTTCAGGCCCATTTGAAGCATGGCGTCTTTGGCCAGTTTGGAAGTATAACGTTCATCCGCTGTTTCAACTGGTATTTGAGGGAAATGTTTTTTGAGTTGTTTGATGGCATTTTCAACCAGCGGAGTGGCATGCGTGGCTGTATCATCCATATTCAGGGGCATACCGATGATGATTTTTTCCACCGCTTCTTTTGAAAAATAGTCTTTTAGGAATTTGATAAAGTCTTTGGTGTCAATTGTAGTTAAACCTGTTGCAATAATCTGCAACGGATCAGTAACGGCAATGCCGGTTCGTTTGCCGCCGTAGTCTATGCAGATGATTCTTGCCATATCGGAGGGCCGTCATGTTCACGAAGGAGACATCTCATAAAATGAAAACAGTATAAAATTTATGAGACCTCTCGTTCCTCGAGTTGACGTACTATAATTTAGAGTTGTTTATAAAATGATATCTATAATTACAAACACCGCAAACACCACACTGGCTATGCCATTGGTGGTAAAAAAAGCCATATTCACTTTGCTTAAATCATTGGGTTTTACCAGCAAGTGCTGATAAATGAGTAAGCCAGTAAAAAAAATAACCCCTGCCCAATACCAGATGCCAAAGTTTACTATTAAACCTGCGGTAATAATGCACAGTGCACTTAACACATGCAGCAGTTCACTCACCCGTAAAGCTTTTGATTTACCCAGCCATGCGGGAATAGATTTGAGATCATATTTTTTATCAAACTCTTCATCCTGCAACGCATAAATAATGTCAAAGCCGCTTACCCAGAATAAAACGGTAAAGGAAAATAAAATGGGCAGCAACTCAAACTTACCTGTAACAGCTAAAAAAGCACCAATGGGCGCAAGGCTTAAACCCAGGCCCAATACTAAATGACAAAGTGGTGTAAAGCGTTTGGTAAAACTATAACCCAGCACCACCAGCATTGCCACGGGCGACAATGCAAAGCACAAGGTATTGATGAAATAAGTAGTGATGATGAATAATGCACTCATAATAATCGTAAACAGCAATGCACTATTGGCCCTGATGATACCTGCAGGAATTTCCCTGATTGCTGTTCTGGGGTTTTGTGCATCAAAACTTCTGTCTAAATAACGGTTAAAAGCCATGGCGGCACTGCGGGCAAAGACCATACAGAGAAGGATTAAAATAAATTTTGCCAAAATATTAGTTCCGTAAAATTCAATAAAGGACGGGTGTGTTAATTTGGGTCCCCATCCGATGGTGTTATTTAAGTTATGAACCCAATCAACAGTACCACTAACCAATGCCAAAAAAAATCCAATCAACGCAAAGGGTAATGCAAATACCGTATGTGAAAATTTGATGAGGGAGAGATAGTTTTTTACAGCAGACATTTACGAACTATGGTTTATAAAATTTTATACCGGGAATAAATCGAAAATCTTTTTGATTATGTGTAAACAAGGGTAGTTTGTAAGTAAGGGCAGTTGCTGCAATAATGGCATCAGGAATAGTCAGCTTATGCGAAAGGGTATAATCAGCAACGAGCTTAACGAACAAAGAAGAGATATCATCATTTATTTCAAGTATCTGAATACTGGCAATATCTTTTTTGATTTTTTGGAGTTCTGCTTTATTTCTTGCCCCAAACAGAACCTCAGCAGCAGTTACAGCAGAAATTACAAACCTGTCTTTGCCTAATACCGTTACCAGTTTAATAGTTTGTTCGTTTCCCCGGTAAACATCAATTAAAATATTGGAATCGCACAGAACTAACTCTTCCTTTGCCATGCCTGTTTTCGTATTTCAGTTAAAGTAATATCAGCATCCTTCCAAATGCCTTTAGCTAAAAAGAAATTTCCGTCAGATGCTTTTATCTTCTTTTTACGGGTTTCTTTTACTTCTACAAAGGGCAAATCTTTGAGGAGCGAACGAAGCATCCGGCCTTTTTCCTTATTCCGGATATTAATGACAATTGTTTCCATACCCTAAAATTAATCATTCTTGAATAACTCCACGCACCATTTCCCACAATACCACTCCTGCTGCCACACTTACGTTGAGTGAATGTTTCATGCCCATCTGGGGTATTTCAATACAACCATCACACTGCCTCAGTGTTGCTTCTTCCACGCCACTGGCTTCATTACCAAAGATGAGCGCTGTTTTATCATCCTTCTTTCTTTGAAATTGTTCTAATGAAAGACTGTTTACTGCCTGCTCAATGCCATAAATGGTATAGCCTGATTGTTTTAATTCTTCAATGGCTTCCCGGGTATGTGCAAAGTATTTCCAGGTCACTGTTTCTGTTGCGCCTAATGCCGTTTTATGAATATCACGGTGGGGCGGTTGGGGTGTATAACCAACTAAATAAACGGCTTCAATTAAAAATGCATCTGCTGTACGGAATACAGAGCCCACGTTCTGCATGCTGCGGATATTCTCCAGCACCACAATGATTTTATTTTTTTCAGCTTGTTTAAACTCCTCCACGGTTTTGCGGTTGAGTTCATCCATTTCTAACTTACGCATGTTGCAAAGATAAACTGCCGGGTGAAAGAATAGAACTAATACCATTTGGAAATTTAAATCAGACTTTATTCTGAATGACAATGAAATTGTCATTTACTCTGCGTTCTCCTTCCCTCTGCGTGCGTTTCATTTTTGCACGCTGAGAAGCAGGGTTCGCAGAGGAAAAATGCTTCGCATTTGCACAAATTAAAAGTCTAAATGGTATGATCACAAGTAATTGCCAATAATAAAAAACCCGCTTCTTTCAAAGCGGATTTGTATTTATTTCAGAAATCGAAATTAATAACGATAATGATCTGCCTTAAACGGGCCGTTCTGAGGAATACCGAGGTACTCACTCTGTGCAGTTGTTAACTCATCCAGCACCACACCAATTTTTGCAAGGTGCAAACGGGCAACTTTTTCATCCAGATGCTTGGGCAATACATACACATCATTGTTGTACTTGCTGTGGTTGAGCCACAATTCAATTTGCGCCAATGTTTGGTTGGTAAATGAATTACTCATTACAAATGAAGGATGGCCTGTTGCACAACCGAGGTTCACCAAACGGCCTTCCGCCAACAGGATGATGTCTTTGCCATCTACATTATACATATCAACCTGCGGTTTGATGGTATCTTTTGTGCTTCCGTAGTTATCATTTAACCAGGCAACATCAATTTCAATATCAAAGTGACCGATGTTGCAAACAATGGCTTTGTCTTTCATGAGTTTGAAATGTGCACCGGTGATCAAATCACGGCAACCGCTTGCAGTAACAATGATATCCGCTTCTTTAACCGCATCAATCATTTTCTTTACTTCAAAACCATCCATGGCGGCTTGTAATGCGCAGATTGGGTCAATCTCTGTAACAATCACACGGCAACCAGCACCTGCTAATGAAGCAGCGCTTCCTTTACCCACATCACCATAACCACCTACCACTGCAATCTTACCTGCAAGCATTACATCAGTTGCACGGCGGATAGAATCAACCAATGATTCTTTACAGCCATACTTGTTATCAAACTTAGATTTTGTAACACTGTCGTTTACATTGATAGCAGGCATGGGCAATGTGCCTTTTTGCACCCGCTCATACAAACGGTGAACACCAGTAGTTGTTTCTTCGCTGATGCCTTTTACATGCTGAATCAACTCAGGATAAACATCAAGCACCATGTTTGTTAAATCACCACCATCATCCAAAATCATATTCAACGGACGATCAGCACCGCCAAAGAATAATGTTTGCTCAATACACCAATCAGCTTCCTGCTGTGTTTGACCTTTCCATGCAAACACACCAATACCTGCAGCAGCAATCGCAGCAGCAGCATGATCCTGTGTAGAGAAGATATTGCAAGAACTCCATTTTACTTCTGCACCCAAAGCCACAAGTGTTTCAATTAACACCGCAGTTTGAATGGTCATGTGTAGGCAACCTGCAACACGTGCGCCTTTTAAAGGTTGTTGTGCGCCATACTCAGCACGCAATGCCATCAAACCGGGCATTTCAGCTTCAGCCAAACGGATTTCTTTACGGCCCCACTCAGCCAGGCTGATGTCGGCTACTTTGTACTTCAGTGAGAAGTCAATGTTGTTTTTTGTTATTGTTGACATGTGTTCAATTTTTGAAACACAAAAATAAACGCATCAGGCGATAATAACAGAATCTTTTATAAATTCAGTAAAATCGCCTGAATAACTGTAGATTTACAGGAAAATATCCTTTTAATACATGGCAAAAGCAGTGAAAACAGAACAAACCACTAAAGCCGAACTGGTGCTGGATAAAACTGACATCGCCATTCTTCGTTTGCTGCAGCAAAATGCACGGATGACGGTAAAAGAAATTGCCGATAAAGTGCACCTGAGCACCACACCCGTACATGAACGCATTAAATGGCTGGAGCAGAGCGGTGTGATTAAACAATATGCAGCCCTGATTGATCAGGCCAAAGTAAAAAAAGGTTTGATGGTGATTGTGTATGTATCACTAAAAGCTCACAGCAAAACAGCAGGTGCAAAATTTATTAAACACATTCATGAACTGGATGAAGTGATTGAGTGTTATAATATTTCCGGTGAGTTTGATTTTATGCTGAAGGTGGTGGCAGAAAATATGGATGATTATTATAACTTTCATGTAAACAAACTGAGCCAGAGCGAAAACATCGGAAATGTGCAGAGTGTATTTGTAATGGGTGTGCTGAAGGAGACGCAGGTAAAGGTGTAGTGTTTTAAGTTCTTTAGTTCCGGGTTCTATAGTTCTCACTTCCTTCATTTTCATTTATCCATTATTAAATTATCAATTAACAACTATGCACACTTACGAAACCGTTACTGAAGCCATCAATGGTTTGAAACAAAGAGGTTACACGCTGGATTTTAATTTGGAAGAAAATGAGCTGATTTGTTTTGAACCTTCATTGCGTCTGCACCCGGAAGATTTTCATATTCATGAAGTGCATCGTTTTGAAGATAATACGGATCCGGATGATCAGGCTATTTTATTTGCTATTGAAAGCAAAGAAGGGCATAGAGGTGTTTTGCTCAACGCCTATGGAGCAAAGAATGATAGTATGGCTGATGCACTGGTACAAAAGCTGAAAATATTTTATGAGCAGAAGAAGTAAAGAACGCAGGTAGTAATTAGTCTTTAGCAGGAAGTTTAGCAGGTTGTATTAACTGATGGCTAAAAACTACCAGCTAACGACTCAAAGAAAAATCCCCATTACATAATCATTCATATAAAAACCGTTGCCGATATCAAAATCAGCTTCGGTTTCTTTTTTCAGTCCCATGCGTTCATAAAAGTGAATGGCATTTTCATTTTGCCGGTTTACCTGCAGTACTAAATGATTGCCGCCAAATTGCCGTACCTCATCCATCACATACCATAACAGGGCTTTACCGGTTCCTGTTTTTTGAACGGTGGTAATAACGTAAAGTTTGTGCAATTTAAATTCGTTTTCTTTTTCTGTTGGGGAATAAGAAGCAAAACCAACAGGCTCTCCTGAAACATCAGCAATAATAAACTGATGACCTGTTTGCATTTGCTGCATCAACGCTTCTTCGCTGTACATCATGTTGAGCATGTAAGCAATCTGTTCTTCTGTTAATACAGCAGCATAGGTTTGCGGCCATACCTCAGCCGTTAATTGCTGAATGAGCGGAATGGCTTTAATGCCCGCTTTATAAATTTCTACTTTGGGTTTCATGAAATAGTTGTTTTGAAGTAGCCACATGTTCTTTAATAGCCCGGCGACTGAAATAAATGGCAATGATAAACGAAGCAGCAGCGCCAACAAACAGCAATCCATCACCCACATAAGCGCTCACCAATCCGCCCTGCAAAAACAAAAAGAAATCAAACGTGCCGTGAAAGAACGTAGCCCAAAACACACCGAGCAATAAATAATAAAAACGTTTTTCAGGAACAAATTTTGCCTTGCCTGCAAAATAACCCATTAGTACGGCAAAAGTTCCATGTGCAGGAACCGATAAAAACATTCTGAGCAAAGCCGTATTGATGCCATACTGATAAACATAACCGATATTTTCAACAGTAGCAAACCCCATCCCCACCATTACACTGTACACAATACCATCATAAGGTTCATCAAAACTTTCTTTAGGGAATGCATAAAACCGAAGCATGACAAACTTGCTCAGCTCTTCACTCAGCGCTACAACGATATAGGCAAAGAAAGCAGTGTACACAACTCCTTCGCCAAAGAAATCATTGGTGGATTTTGAAGAAAGCAGTTGAATAATGATGGCCGGTATCACACTCAGGCATCCCAGTAAAAAGCATACAAAGAGTTTGAGTTTGGGTTCACGGTTATAACGGTCTTTCAAAAAAATATAAAGACTGATGGCGATGCCCGGTGCAATGGATAATGCAAGTAAAAGCATACTGTTGATATTGCTGTTAAAGAATAACTATACGATGTGTACTTAATTCACTTCTTTGAATTATTTTTAGTTGTGTGCAATTTGGTGACAGGCCACTAATTCAAGGCGATAAAGGTAGTTTTACATAAAACTAAAGGGTCACATTTGTGACCCTTTAAAATCTTAAACTTAGTTACGTTGCTTTGCAGCAAGAGGCTTTACTAAGCATCATTTCACAAAAGTAAGGCATATTGCCGATATTTACAAAAACAATTTGGCAAATGAAGTTTCAAAAAGTACGGCTATACCTCTCATCGCAACGTATTGACAGATACGTAATTGCAACAGGTAATCGAAAAACGAGAGCAGTCAGACTTTACAAGGCAAATTTGAAAATAGCCCAATCTTTTCACCCTCTATTAGGGGCGTTAGAAGTAACATTAAGAAATCGCATAAATACTATTCTATCAGCACATTTCTCAGACCCAGACTGGATAACAAATCAAAAGACGGGTTTTATGGTTGACCCTTCCCTCACTCATATTGACCGAAGGACAGGAAGAAGGGTTACAAATGATTTCCTGAAATCATCTGTAGAAAAATCGGAAAGAAGATTTAGGCGTTTACGGGTACCCATTACAAGTGGTAAAATCATTGCAGACCAATCATTAGGATTTTGGACTGACTTATTTGAAGTGCATCATTATAGACTACTATTAGGTAGACCCATTCAAGTTTTTAATAACCTTCCTTCTGGACATGGACGTAGTGATGCTTGTGACAGGCTTAACAAAATACGGCAGTTCAGAAACAGAATAAATCATAACGAACCGATATGTTTTAACGGAACTGCAACAGACTTTACATATGTTGAAGAAGTTTATGACGCAATAGTAGAAATATTAACATGGATAGACCCCGAATTAATAAAATGGGTAAAAGACATTGACAGTGTAAGAAAAAAAATTGACAATGCAAAAACCATATAAAACTGCACACCACATTGCATTGGCAATTTGGCGGGTCGATGAATGTATTCTCAGCTTTTTGTTCGCTTATCTACTGCAGTTCTGGCTGACGAATAATGCCGAGCAACAGAATAAACAATTAACATTTGTATCTTTAATCAGCAGCGGCGGTATCAGGCAGACGGAACACAGAATACCGCCACATCGCCAATGCTTCAACGCTATGCAAAATCTGAAACATTTCTTTTTTATTGGTTTACTTTTTTTTGTAAGCAATCAATTAAAGGCACAGGTGTTTGGAGGCAACCCGCCTGCATTAAAATTTTACCAGTTCAATACAGATACGGTAAAAGCTATTTTCCCCAAACAAATGGAACAGCAGGCGAGGGAAATTGTGTGGCTGGCGCATGAACTGGTAAAACAATCGCCGGCGCCATTGGGCACAAAGTTTAAAAAGTTCAGTATTGTATTGCAGAATCAAACAACAGAGTCCAATGCGTATGTGGGGCCTGCTCCCTGGCGCAGTGAATTTTATATGATGCCGGATTTGAATAATTTGTCACAAACATCACAGCAATGGCATCAAACATTAATTGTGCATGAAGAACGGCACATGCACCAGTTTGCTAATTTTAAACGTGGGCCGCAAAAGCTGGGTGGATTTTTTCTTGGGCAGGAGGGTCAGGCTCTTATGATGGGTATGGTTGTACCCGATTGGTTTTGGGAGGGCGATGCTGTGTGGCAGGAAACTATTACAACACAGCAGGGCAGGGGAAGATTGCCCAACTTTTTTAACGCTTACCGTTCATTATGGATGGGTAATAAAAATTACTCTTATCAAAAATTACGGAACGGTTCATTGCGTCATTATGTTCCCAATCATTACGATCTGGGTTATTTGCTGGTGAGTTACGGAAGGGAAAAATATGGTGATGATTTCTGGCAAAAAGTTACTGCTGATGCGCTGGATTTTAAAGGATTGTTTTACCCGTTTCAAAAAGCGGTGAAGCGTTATTCCGGCCGGTCATTTCCTGAATTTGTAAACAGCAGTTTTGATACATATAAAAAAGAAATGAAGATTGCCGAAAGCTCTTTGTATGAAACAGCACAACCCATTACAAAGCCGCAGAAAAATTGTTTTACCAGTTACCAGTTTCCATTTGTGATGGATGACGGAAGCATCTTAACACTTAAATCAAGCTTCAGGCAAATTCCTGTATGGGTTACCATCAATGCAGATGGTAAAGAAAGAAAACTCCGTGTAAAAGATATTGCTGATGATGCGTATTATTCTTATAAAAACGGGGTCGTTGTTTATACGGCCTTTGAACCGGATGCACGCTGGGGCTGGAAAAATTTTTCTGTATTGAAATTATGGAATACAGCAACTAATGAAGTAAAAGCTTTAACACTAAAAACAAGATTGTTTCAGCCGGATATTACCGCTGATCATCAAAAAGCAGTGGCGGTGCATATTGCAACAGATGGAAAAAATACATTGAATCTTGTTTCAACTTTTGATGGCGCTTCAACTGATCTCATTAATAAAAACAATTACCAGTACACCTATCCAGGATTTAATGCTGATGGTTCTTCCATCATCAGTGCCGTAAGAAATAATAGAGGTGAAATGACAATTGCCGAAACCAATATAGCCACTGGTAATGAAACACTGCTCATGCCATTTGCCAATACGCCCATTGGTTTTGTGCAGGTGCAGGGTGATACGATTTTGTTTACTGCCAGTATGCAAACAAAAGATGTATTGTATCTCTTCAATAAAAAAGACAGAACGCTCAGCTCAGTTGCAGATTTGCCCAATGGAAATTACCAGGCGTTTCTGGATACAAAAAGCAATGCAGTGCTGTTTAATTCATTCAGTGCAGATGGAGTTATGATTTTAAAACAACCATTGAAAGCAGTAAAGCAGGAACAGCTTTTATCTTTACAAAATCTTTACCGTGCTTCTGCTGTCAAAAAGAGTTATAAAGATTTCCTGGAGGCGCCGCAGCAATACAATGGCGAAGCCCAAAAGTATAAAGCGTTGTATAAGCCCATCAACATTCATAGCTGGCGGCCACAACTGGGCGATCCTGAATATGGAATTACTTTTTACGGCGAGAATGTACTGAATACATTAACGAGTGAATACAATTATACGTACAACCGCAATGAAGGCTTTCACCAGGTGGGTGTGAATGTATTGTATGGAAGATGGTTCCCGGTTTTACGTGGAGGAATATCACAAACATTCAACCGGAACACACCGCTGAACAATGATACACTCATCACCTGGAACCAAACAAATGCCAATATTGGTTTTTCCATTCCATTAAATTTAACAAAGGGGAGAACAGTTAAATCGTTCAACTTTACAACTACGTTTAATACAGAGCAATTGTATTTTACAGGTTTTGCCAAAACAAGAATCAGGAATGATAATTTTAATTACATCAGTTCATCACTGAGCTTTATCAATCAAAGCCAGCGTGCGAGACAACATATCTATCCACGCTGGGCACAAACATTCAGACTGCAGTATAAGCACACTGTAAATGGTGAAACAGGTAAACAATTTTTGGCCAATGGTGGATTGTATTTGCCGGGCATTCATCCCAATCACAATCTTGTGGTATTCGGATCCATTTATGCACGTGATACTATCCGTGGAAATATTTACAGCAATAATTTTCCTTTTGCACGGGGCTATAACAGTGTCAATTTTCCCAGAGCATTCCGCATAAGCGCCAATTATCATTTTCCGCTGGTATATCCTGAGTTCGGAATTGGCAATATGGTTTATTTTTTGCGCATCAGGGCCAATGCTTTTTATGATTATACCCGTGGAAGAAGTTTGCGTACCGGAAGAGTTTTCCCATTAAGAAGCGCCGGCGCTGAATTGTTTTTTGATACACGCATCTGGAATTTATTTCCTGCAACTGTGGGCATCCGTTACAGCCGCTTGCTGGATATTGACAGGGTAGATCAACTAAGAAATGTCAATCAATTTGAAATTGTATTGCCCGTGGATTTGTTTTAAATCTTTTATAAAAAAAACATAGGGTTTAAATTAACCGGGAAAAGATTAAATACCCTTTGGCTTAAAAGCGAATTATAACGAAAATAAGGGCGGTTTAATAAAACAAACTGTTTTGCTGAGTACTTGAGTGATCTTGTGGCAGAAATATAAAAACCCATCCTGCATGAAGATGGGTTTACAATATGTTAATGCAGAATGTTGATAATTACTTCGCTAAAGCATTCACTTTTTTAGTGAGTTTGCTTTTTAAGTTGGCCGCTTTGTTTTTGTGTATAACACCACGTTTCGCCAGCTTATCAATCATGGATGCAACGTTTTTCAAACCTTCACCTGCTTTGCCGGCTTCAGTAACTTCTTTCAGATCACGGATGGCGTTACGGGTGGTTTTGCCATAGTAACGGTTTCTGTCACGGCGGGTTGTGCTTTGACGAACATCTTTTTTGGTAGCCTTATGATTTGCCATATTCTAATTTTTCGGACGGCAAAGGTAGGGGAAAACATATTATCTGCCAGTTGATTTTTGAGATTTTTTTAGGGCATTGCGGAAACCTGCGGAGTTTTAATATCCGGCAGATCTGCAGGTTCCGGCCCTGGGCTAAGCCCCGGAGGCTTTGTTACCCAACTATTAACAAAGCTCTGTTGTTGTTTCTGTGGCGAAACAACCGATATTTGTAGCCCTCTAAAAAGCTGTAATCATCTCATTTATGAAGGATTTCCAATACATCACTGCATCACATCCGCAATACATTGAAAGTTTATACCAGGATTTCGTAAAAGACCCTGCAAGTGTTGACCCTGAAATAAAGAAATTTTTTGAAGGATTCGATTTCGCTGTTGCCTCCGGTTCAGTAAGTAACGGCAAAGTGAATGGAGCAGTTAATGGAGCAGCAACTGCTGCAGGTTCCGGCATTGACTGGATGCGTGAAATACAGGCTTACCGGATGATTTTGGGCTATCGCAACAAAGGTCATCTCATAGCCAAAACCAATCCCATCCGCAAACGCAAAGACCGTGGCGCCAATATTGAACTGGCTTTTTATGGGTTTAAAGAAGCTGATTTAGATACAGAATTTCATGCAGGGCAATTGATTGGGATGGGCACTACTACGCTCCGTAATATTTATAACCATCTTGAAAAATGTTATGCCGGCCATGTAGGGGCTGAGTTTAAATACATCAGTGACCAGATGAAAGTTGATTTTCTTACCAAGGCCATTGAAAAAGATTTTCATCAACCCTTATCGCTTCAAAAACGCAAACGCATTTTAGAGAAGTTGAACCAGGGGGTGATGTTTGAAAAATTTCTTCACACCAAATACATTGGTCAAAAACGTTTTTCGCTGGAAGGTGGTGAAACAACCATTGCAGCATTGGACGAAATCATTAATACCGCAGCCAAACATGATGTGCAGGAAGTGGTAATTGGTATGGCGCATCGTGGCCGTTTGAATGTGCTGGCCAATATCATGGGCAAAACATACGAACAAATCTTCAGTGAGTTTGAAGGCACGGCAACCATGGATCAAACGATGGGAAGTGGTGATGTGAAATATCACATGGGTTATGGCAGTGAAGTGGAAACAGATGAAGGAAAGATTATGCACCTCAAACTCATGCCCAATCCTTCACATTTGGAAGCCGTTGACCCTGTAGTGGTTGGTTTTGCAAGAGCCAAGGCCGATGTGATGTATAAAAGCGATTTTGATAAAATTCTTCCCATCCTCATTCATGGTGATGCATCCGTGGCAGGGCAGGGGATTGTGTATGAAGTATTGCAGATGAGTGAACTGGATGGTTATTATACAGGAGGAACGATTCATTTTGTTATCAATAATCAAATTGGTTTTACAACAGACTTTGATGATGCAAGAAGCGCTGATTATTGTACTTCATTGGCAGCCATGGTACAGGCGCCTGTGTTTCATGTAAATGGTGATGATGCAGAAGCGGTGGTGAAATGCGTGGAACTGGCTGTGCGTTACCGTCAGCAATTTAACTGTGATGTTTTTGTTGATATGGTGTGTTACCGCAAACACGGGCATAATGAAGGTGATGATCCTAAGTTTACCCAACCGCAGTTGTATGCACTCATTGATAAACATCCCAATCCACGTGAAGTTTATACCGAATATTTATTAAAAAATGGTGAAGATGATGCCAAAGCGCTGGCAAAAGAAATGGAGCAAAAATTCTGGACTGATTTGCAGGAACGTTTGGATGAAGTAAAACAAAACCCGTTGCCTTATCATTACCAGGCTCCTGAACTTGCATGGAAAAGTTTAAGAAGGGCAATAGCTGATGATTTTCATCAATCACCCATAACAGCTATTACCAATGAGGCGTTTACAAAACTATTCAACAGCATTATGCAATGGCCTGATGATTTTAAACCATTGAAGAAGGTGGAGAAAATCATCCAGGAAAAAATAAAATTGTTTAACGAAGAAGGAAAGATTGACTGGGCTACAGGCGAACTGCTTGCTTATGCCAGTTTGATGCTGGATGGAAATGATGTGCGTATGAGCGGGCAGGATGTGCGTCGTGGTACCTTCTCTCACCGTCATGCAGTGCTGCAGGATGAAGTAACCAATAAATCGTACAGCCGCTTATCACAAATTGATGGTGCGGCAGGACAATTCAGGATTTATAATTCCTTGCTGAGTGAGTATGGTGTGCTGGGTTTTGAATATGGATATGCCATGGCCAATCCCAATGCATTGGTGTTATGGGAAGCGCAGTTCGGCGATTTCTGTAATGGTGCACAAACCATGATTGACCAGTTTATTGCCGCAGGTGAACAAAAGTGGAATCGTATGAATGGCGTGGTGATGTTGTTGCCGCATGGTTATGAAGGCCAGGGCCCTGAACACAGCAGCGCACGCATGGAACGCTTTTTACAAATGTGTGCTGAGATGAATATGGTAATCACCAATATCACTGCGTCTGCTAATTTCTTCCATGCATTGCGCCGGCAAATTGCATGGCCCTTCCGCAAACCGATGATCAATTTTTCGCCCAAGGCCAATCTGCGTTATGCAGGAACGTATTCATTGAAAGATGAGTTTTTAACCGGAGGTTTTAAAGAAGTAATTGATGATCCAACACAACCAGATGCTGCACAGGTGAAAAAAGTGTTCTTCTGCACAGGCAAAATGTATTTTGACCTGGCTGAACGCAAAACAAAAGATAACCGCAATGATGTGGCATTGATTCGTGTGGAGCAATTGTATCCATTGCCTGCCAAACAATTAGAAGCATTGTACAATAAATACAATAAAGCCACCTGGTTCTGGGTGCAGGAAGAGCCGATGAATATGGGCGCTGCCTGGTTTATGCAAATGAATTTAAAGAGCATCAACTTTGGCGTTATCAGCAGACAGGCGAGTGCAAGTACAGCAACAGGTTACAATAAGGTACACCAGCAGGAACAGAAAGAAATTATTGATACAGTGTTTTCTATTTAATTCATCATTTACAATAAATAACCCCGCCTCGGCGGGCAATGTCATTAAGTTAAGCGTCACCTCGACCGCAGGGAGAGGTCTCATAAATTTCGTACAGCTTGAATTTTATGAGATGTCTCGTTCCTCGACATGACGAAACGCTTAACTTAATGACATTGCTCGGCGGGGTTATTTATTGTAACGACAATTAATCTGCTAATAAGGTTTTATGGCTAATGATCTATTATTGTTTTACGAATGTTTTGGTGATGTTCAGACCTTCATCGTTTAACTTTACAATATAAGTGCCACCGGCGAGCGCTGCCAGGTTCAAACGGATTTTATTCATACCAGTTTGCACACCTGCCTGTATGTTCTGCACCATTTTGCCTGCGGCATCAAATATTTGGATATTAGTACTGAATGCTTTTTTAGAACTGAACACCAGCTCTGTATAATCAGAAGCGGGGTTAGGGTAAAGCATCAGCGTAATGGATTTTACTTCACAATCGCTGGCGAGTATTTTTGAATAGGTAAAAGATCCGTCTTTATCAATCTGTTTTAAACGGTAATAAACTTTGCCCGCTTCCGCATCTGTAAAATTATAATCACTGGGGTTTCCTTTTGCATCAATGGTGCCAATAGCGTTCCAGTTAACAGCGTCCTTACTTTTTTCAATGATGAATTTTTCGCTGTTCATTTCATATTCTGTTTTCCAGATGAGGTTGGCTCCATTATCCTTACAATAACTGTTAAATGCACTGAGGATAATGGGTAAGGCGCTGTTGTTATTGCCAACAGTCCACAATGAAAAATCATTCACATTGTCTTTTTGCACCCAGTTGGCAGTAGTATTTCTTGAATCTGGCGCTATCTGAACCCAGCTTACCCCGTTATTGGTGCTTTTCCATAGTACAGCAGTATTTTCTAACACACCATTTAATTCTGCATCTAAGTAATAAAAACGAACAGATGCATTTAAACCCGTATTGTTAGCAGGTTGAATATTATAATAACGCTGAATTAAACCTGTTGAACTTCCGTTTAACACAAAGGCAGTAGCAATTCTTGTAATGGTTGTATTGCCAAGTGCCGGAGAGCTTACAAATTCTACTCCAATATTAGCCGGGTTTATATTGGCCAATGGAGATGAAAACGTTCTTGTGGTTGTTACATTGCCGGTATTGGCGGCATCATCAGTTACTCTTGTTGCATTCGCTTCGTTTACAATCACAGCAGTTGGGCTTAATGTAATTGCCCTGTTTTTTACGTTGAGCATACCGCTCATATCAAGCTGGTTATCTACTCCAATATTGTTCAGCAGGTTTACGCCTCCTGTATTATTGATGGTGAGATTGTAAAAATTGCCTGTGCCGGTGCCACCAATTGTTGAGGCTGTGCTTCCTGTTAGTGCAATGGTTCCTGTTCCCGCCGTAAATGTTCCATTATTTACAAAATTCACATTGTTTAATGTAATGGGTACATTGCCCACAATCGTAACAGAAGCACCGGGTGTAATGGTAAAACTCTGTTGTGCTGAAAGTGTTGCAGACGATAAAAGCAGGGCCGCCAGCGTAAGGTATCTCATATATGCGTTTTTAGAAGTTTAAATGTAGAAATAATTTTCTCTAATGTAAATACCCTTTTTGGGGGATTCTACTGTCGTTTAGTAAAAGGACGAAGCCATTGAGTAAACGGCGTTTTTTGCAAAAGAAAGACGAGAAGATTTGTTTATGATTTTGTTAATGGAAAGGAGTAATTCTTGTATTCACATTAACATTGAGTGATGTAGGTTTAATCAACCAAATTTTAAACGTATGACACAGAAACCATCTGCCGCCTTTATTGGCGCATCATGGATAGCACTCGGTTCCGGCATCCTGGCTTTTATAATCGGTGTATGGAATGCTGAAATGGAACTCAATGAAAAAGGATACTATTTCACTGTACTCATGTTTGTATTGTTTGCCGCCGTATCTCTTCAAAAATGTGTGCGTGACAGAATGGAAGGCTTGCCTGTTACCAATATCTATTACGGACTTAGCTGGACTGCCACCATTATGGCTTTGGTGCTGATGGCTGTGGGTTTGTGGAATGCAACGATTACAAAAGCTGAAAAAGGGTTTTACAGTATGAGTTTTATGCTGAGCATGTTTGCCGCTATTGCTGTGCAGAAGAATACAAGGGATAGTGAGATGAATGAGAGAAGGATTGAATGGGTTCAAAGGTTCAAAGGTTGAAAGGTTGAAAGGTTCAAAGGTTCAAAGGTTGAAAGGTTGAAAGGTTGAAAGGTTCAAAGGTTCAAAGGTTCAAAGGTTGAAAGGTTCAAAGGTTCAAAGGTTGAAAGGTTGAAAGGTTGAAAGGTTCAAAGGTTGAAAGGTTCAAAGGTTGAAAGGTTCAAAGGTTCAAAGGTTGAAAGGTTCAAAGGTTGAAAGGTTGAAAGGTTCAAAGGTTCAAAGGTTGAAAGGTTCAAAGGTTCAAAGGTTCAAAGGTTGAAAGGTTCAAAGGTTCAAAGGTTCAAAGGTTGAAAGGTTGAAAGGTTCAAAGGTTGAAAGGTTGAAAGGTTGAAAGGTTGAAAGGTTGAAAGGTTGAGGAGCGCAAGTTAATTAAGATACAACCTTAAGCTTGAACGGTTTTAGCTCCGGAGGAGCAACCTGTTTATAGCAAAAACAAACACGCATCGTTTGGCTCCGTAGGAGCCGCCTGATAACATGATATTGAGTAGGAATCTGTTTCATTTTGTGAGCCGCTGCGAATTTTTGATGCTGCTATGGAAACGGAACCCCTGAAGTGAGTGACGTTCCGAAGCTTCGTTCGGAATTTCGCTTTGCTCAACAAAAACGTCGCCATAAGCACCACTGTCCGTAACCAAACAATTCTTTTCAATTGGCCGTTGCTAACCTTTTTTTATACTGTTGGAAATTGGATTTTTCCCCCGAAATTTGCTGACCTAATTAGAATGTATGATTGATATAAAAGTTCCGGTGGTTGGCGAAAGCATCAGCGAAGTAACCCTGCTCAAATGGACCAAAGCAGATGGGGCATGGGTGGAGCGTGATGAGGTGATTGCCGAACTGGAAAGTGAAAAGGCAACCTTTGAAATTAATGCAGAAAAAGCAGGCATTTTAAAACACGGTGCTGCCGAAGCTGATACGGTAAAGATTGGTGATGTGGTTTGTCAAATTGATGAAACAGCAACCAAGCCTGAAGGGGTTGCTGCTCCCGCAAAAGAAGAAAAGAAAGAAACACCTGCTCCCAAAGTTGAAACGGCAGCTCCTGTTGCTGCTGTGAGTAATGATATAAAAGCAACGCCTGTTGCTGCAGCCATTATTGCTGATAAAAAAGTAGATGTAGGTTCCATTAAACCCAGCGGCAGCGGCGGAAAGATTTTGAAAGATGATGTACTGCAGGCCCTGAGCAATCCCGGTAAAGTTTCCTTTAACGGAGGTGGATTGGGCAGCCGTAATGTGCGGAAAGAAAAGATGAGCAACCTGCGCAAAACCATCAGCCGCCGTTTAGTTGAAAGCAAGAACACCACGGCCATGCTCACTACGTTTAATGAAGTGGATATGGGCCGCATTATGGAAACACGCACTAAGTACAAAGACAAATTCAAAGAAATACATGGCGTAAACCTGGGCTTTATGAGCTTTTTTGCCAAAGCCTGTGCCATTGCATTGAGCGAATGGCCTGCGGTAAATGCTTATATTGACAGCGATGAAATTATTTATCACGACTATGCTGATATTTCCATTGCTGTTTCCACACCCCGTGGCCTGACCGTTCCCGTTATGCGGAATGTGGAAAGCATGAGCATGGCTGATGTGGAAAAAAAAGTAGTGGAGCTTGCAGGTAAAGCACGTGATAATAAATTAACAATGGAAGAACTCACGGGCGGCACGTTCACCATTACCAATGGCGGTGTGTTCGGAAGTTTAATGAGTACACCCATTATTAATTTGCCGCAAAGTGCTATCTTAGGCATGCACAAAATACAGGAAAGGCCGATGGCTGTGAATGGACAAGTTGTGATACGGCCGATGATGTATGTAGCATTGAGTTATGACCATCGTATTATAGACGGAAGGGAAAGTGTGAGCTTCCTGGTAAGAGTAAAAGAATTGCTGGAGAATCCTGAACTGTTATTGTTTGGGAAAGACCCGGTAAAGACTCTGTTAGAAGTATAAAACACCTCGTAACTTCTAACGGTTACTTGCTAAAAAAGCGTCCTGAACATAAAGGGACGCTTTTTCTTTTTGTGCGCCATGCATGCCATTGTTCTTTAAAGTTAAAGTCTTGAACAGGCCATCTAACGGGAACTGTTA
>JAIEQM010000043.1 GCA_019747705.1 Chitinophagaceae bacterium
TGATAGACTATTGGTCGCCACATTATCGAACCCTTGGTATTGCTCAATTCCAAATAGCGGATAGTCATTAAATTTTTCCAGTTGAGGCGTTGAAGCAACTGTTTCATTGCTGATGGTTGATAAGGTAAATATAGATGTGTTTTATAAAGTGGCTGCTACAATTTCTGCAATATCCATTACTTTAATGGTTTCCTCTTTTTCGGCCACCTTTACTCCGTCTGTCATCATGGTATTGCAGAAAGGGCAGGCGGCTGCAATAATGCCTGCACCGGTTTCAACCGCTTCATGGGTTCTTTCCCAGTTTACACGGGTGTTTCCTTTTTCTTCTTCTTTAAACATTTGTGCACCACCGGCGCCGCAGCAAAGACCGTTGGTGCGGCAGCGTTTCATTTCCACCAGTTCTGCATCCAAAGCTTCCAGCACCTTGCGTGGGGCTTCATAAATGTTGTTGGCACGGCCAAGATAACAACTGTCGTGGTAGGTAATTTTTTTTCCTTTAAAGCTGCCACCTTCTTTCATCTTTACTTTGCCTTCATCAATTAAGTGTTGTAATAATGTTGTATGATGAATTACTTCATAACTACCACCCAGCGCCGGGTATTCATTTTTTAATGTATTAAAACAATGCGGACAGGTGGTGACAATTTTTTTGATGCCATAATTATTGAGCACCTGTATATTGTTATACGCCATCATCTGAAATAAAAACTCATTGCCGGCACGCCTGGCAGGATCGCCGGTGCACATTTCTTCTTTGCCCAGTATGGCAAATTTGATTCCTGCTTTATCTAAAATGGCAGCGAATGCTTTGGTAATTTTTTGTGCACGCTGATCAAAACTGCCGGCACAACCCACCCAAAACAGAACATCAACGGTTTCATTGTTGGCCACTATTTCGGCCATGGACGGAACACGAATCATAGATAATATATTAAATAGCTGCTATAAAAGCTGCAACAATAGCTATTGCAATAAGCAACAGCAATATAGTAGTAAATCCCAAACTAATTCCCACTATGGCTTTCCAATCTTTTCCACCCCCTTTCTTTTTTGAAACAAAACCCAGTATAATGGCTGCAATTGCAGCGCCAATACCGGCAAAAAAGAGAACTTCCACACCCAAAAACAGGAAAACAAGGCTCAGGGCTCCAAGAATTAATGATGTTAAAGCCAAGCCTTCACCTTTTTCCTGGTCAGCTTTGCGGTAGAGTTTTTTAAATTTTCGTTCAATAAGTTTTTGCGCAAGTCTGTTAAGTAATCCCGGTTTTTTTGTTTGTGGTATTGCAGATACAACTGTTGAAGCTGTAACAATTGGTGATGCGGCGGCGGCAGGGCTGAGAGCCATTACTGAAATACTCATACAAAATGATAAACAAAAAACGAACACAGTTAACTTTTTCATGCAGTAAGTTTTGAATAAAAGTAACTTGTTGTTTCATAAAATCAAAATACAATTGTGTTGTTTATATTTGTTATACATGCTTACGAAATTTTTTGAACGGATAACCAACTGGGAACTCTGGCCCTTCTCTGTGATTTACTTCCCTATCAGTTTTATGTGGTTTTGGTATATGATAAAAAGCCGGGCTGTTTGGTTTTTTACGCCTTCTAACCCAACGATTGCATTTGGTGGTTTTGAAGGTGAGGGCAAGAAAGAGATGTATGACCAGTTGCCGCCGCATACCGTGCCCAAAACGATTTATGTAATGCATGATCTTTTGTTTGATGAGGTAAAACAAAAATTGAAAGAGGCGGGGTTTACCTATCCGTTTATTGTAAAGCCTGATGTGGGTATGAAGGGCATCCTGTTCCGGAAGATTGATACGGAGGAACAGTTCAAAAAATATCACGAACGCATACCTGTTGAATACATAGTGCAGGATTTGATTGAGCTGCCGGTTGAAGTGAGTGTGTTTTATTACCGGCATCCATCGCAGCAAAAAGGAACAGTGAGTGGCTTTATTTTAAAAGAATTGCTCCATGTGGCGGGCGATGGGTCATCAACGCTTGAGCAACTGATCATCAATCATCCACGGGCTAAACACCGGTTTGAAGAAATGCAGCGCCGTCATGGTCATCGTTTTGAACGTGTGATAGAAAAGGAACACATCTTTTATCTTTCTTATGCAGGCAACCACAACCGGGGAGCACATTTCACCAATCTGCACCAGGAAATTGATGAAGCATTGCACCGTGTGTTTGATGAATTAAGCCATTACTCCAAACATTTTTATTACGGCCGTTATGATATAAAAACCACCAGCATTGCCGACTTAAAAGCAGGCAGAAATTTTATGATACTGGAGTATAATGGCTGTGGTGCAGAGCCCAATCATATTTATGACTGTAACATGACATTGCTCAACGCTTACCGTGAAATTCTGAAACACTGGAAAGCATTATACCAAATCAGCAAATACAATCATCAAAACGGGTACCCTTACTGGAGTTTTACAAAAGGGTACAGGTTTATTAAAACTTCGCAGCAGCATTTCAAACTGCTTGAAAAATTTGATTAAATTGGGTGTAATATTACAATATGAGCGGCGACCAGAAATTTCTTCTTATCCGTAATTATGATTTATGGGCGCATATTACCGACGAGGAATATAAAGAGCTGAACCTTGTGCATCATTTTATTGAAGCGCCAAAAGGTGAATACATTTATTTTGACAGCCACAACCACAATAAATTATATTTTCTTAAAGGCGGAACCATCAAGATCGGACATATTGATAATGATGGTAAGGAAGTGATAAAGGAAATTGTGCGTGAAGGTGAAGTGTTTGGCCAATTTACGTTAGAACGAAATAATTTAAACGGGGAATTTGCCCGGGCTTACAAAAGTGATGTGTCGCTTTGTGCGTTTACTATTGAAGATTTTGAACAATTGCTGAAAAAGAAACCAGAGCTTGCCTTTCATTTCAGCAAGCAGGTGGGATTGAAGCTGCACCGTTTTCAAAACCGGCTGCTTAACCTGCTTAACAAGGATGTGCGTACAAGGCTTATTAATTTTTTAATTATGTTCTCAAAAGAAGAAGGCGAAACAACAGATGGTGATGCATTTGTAATTCATAACTTTCTCACACATGAAGATATAGCCCAGCTCATAGCGAGCAGCAGGCAAACCGTTACTACGATGCTTAATGAAATGGAAGCAGAAGGATTGCTTGCTGTAACACGCCGGATCATTAAAATTACTTCTGTTAAAAACCTGCAAAAGCAAGTGGGTGTCATATAGCTGACAGCCTCCACGCTTAACTCCATCTGCTTTTGTTTCATCAAATCAAAAAAAATGAAACAATTTATTTTCTTTCTGTTTTTGCTCACTGCAACAGGAGCTATAGCTCAGGATGCACAGCGTCAAAAACAATTTAATCTTGAAGATGGCGTGGCTGTAAAAGGTTATGATGCCGTTGCCTACTTTACACAAAACAAAGCCGTAAAAGGCAAAGCTGAATTTGCAGTTGTTTTCCAGGGTGTAAAATATTATTTCGCATCTGTTGAAAACAAAGAAGAATTTAAAAAGAACCCTGCCAAATATGAACTTCAATATGGTGGCTGGTGTGCTTATGCTATGGGTGCCACTGGTGAGAAAGTTGATTTTGACCCCGGCACTTTTAAAATTCTCAACGGCAAACTTTATTTGTTTTACAATAAGTTTTTTAACAACACATTGCCCAAGTGGAATAAAGACGAAGCCAGCCTCAAAGCCAAAGCAGATGTTAACTGGGAAAAATTTTATAACCAATGAAAAATTTAATCAGAACATTTGCAGCGGTATTATTCATTGCTATCGGGTTGTATGTATCTGCTCAGAAAACGGAAATATTTGCTCCCTCAGGGATTGCATTAAATGGATATGATGTGGTGGAGTTTTATAACCAAAAGCAGGTGAAAGGCGATTCAACATTTGTTACAGAATGGAAAAATGTAAAATGGTTTTTTGTTTCAGCAGCAAATCTTGAAGCCTTTAAGAAATCCCCCCTGCAGTATGAACCACAATATGGCGGATGGTGTGCATATGGTGCATCACGTGGATATAAAGCCCCAACACAAGCAGATACATGGGCCATCATCAACAACAAATTGTATTTCAACTATAATTTAAAGGTAAAAGAGCTCTGGGATAAAAACAGGCAGACGTATATTGATTCGGCCAATGTAAAATGGTCTGTATTCAAAAACAATTAAATTGTAAAATCAACCAAAAATGAATATTAAATTAATTGCTGTTTGGATATTAAGACTGGCAGCCGCTTATTTTATGCTGCAAACGCTTTACTTTAAGTTTGCCGGCGCTGAAGAGTCCATTTACATTTTTACACAGGTGGGTATGGAACCCTGGGGCCGTTATGGAACCGGGGCGTTAGAATTAATTGCTTCCATTTTAATTCTGTGGCCACGCACCACTGGTTTTGGTGCATTGATGGGAGTGGGTTTAATGAGTGGCGCATTGTTTTTCCATATTACCAAACTGGGTATTGAAATAAAAGGTGATGGCGGTTTGTTATTTGCGTATGCATTAATTGTATTCATCAGCAGCGCCATTCTTTTATTGATTTATAAATCACAGGTGCTGGCAATCATAAAGAAAAAACAGATATGAAGAGCTTCTTTTTATTGTTGTTTGTTCCATTTGCTTTTGTAACAGATGTTATAAAGCTGAAACCTGCAGATGATGCAAATGCCGTAAAGTTTACTGTTGAAAACCTCGGGTTTACTGCAGGTGGTGGTTTTAGCGGGCTGGCAGGAAGTATTTTGTTTGATGAAAACAATTTGCAGGCTTCTTCTTTTGTTGTTACAGTTAATGCAGCATCTGTAAACACCGGCAATAATTTACGGGATAAACATCTGAGAGATGCAGATTATTTTGATGCAGTAAAATTTCCGTTTATTAAAATCGAGTCTGTAAAAATTGCAAAATCAGTAACCGCCGGGTATCTTGTTTTTTTTCGGGAAGCTTACTATTAAAGATAAAACACTGGATATCAGTTTTCCTTTTAAAGTAACAGCAGAAGAAAATGCGTATCGTTTTTCGGGATCATTTAAAATAAAGCGGCGGGATTTTGGGGTGGGGGGCAGGAGCACCATTTCAAACGATGTGAATATAAAACTGAATGTATTAGCTAAAAAACTTTAATTTTAACACACAACCATTCTTATGAGTTTATTCAGTTCCATTAAAGATTCATTTACTCAATTAACCGATGCTATTGACCGGGTAAGTACATCAGAATATGTTTTTCCATCTGCCATGCTCAGTGGTGCAACCATCGGGCAGCACACGAGGCATATTATTGAACTGTATCAATGCCTGCTCAATGGTTATGAAGCCGGCGCTGTTTGTTATGATCACCGCAAAAGAGATGTTTTAATTGAAACAGATAAGGAACTGGCAAAAAAACTACTCGTTAATATTGCTGCCCAAACAAATCTGCCCAATAAAGAGCTGCAGTTAACCGCTGTGTACGGGGACTCAACAGCAGAGCAACTTGTTGTGAGTACCAATTATTACCGTGAACTGGCTTATAACCTGGAGCATACCATTCATCACATGGCGCTTATTAAAGCAGGGCTCAAAGAATTAAACAAAGCCGGCGTGAGCGAAACATTTGGTGTTGCCTCTTCTACCACCCGGCACCGAAATCAATCCTGATGTGTACCGTTACCTACATACCTCACAAAGACGGTTTTTATCTTACCAGTAACAGAGATGAAAAGAAAATCCGTTTAAAAGCAGAGGAACCGAAATGGTACCCGTTTGCCAGCGGACAAATCATGTTTCCTAAAGATGGAAATGCAGGCGGCACCTGGATGGCTTTGCATGAAAACGGAAATGCAATGGTGTTACTCAATGGAGGATTTATTAATCATGTGCCGGCCCTTGTTTACAGAAAAAGCCGTGGGCTTGTTTTCTTGGATGTGTTTGATCATCCGCAGCCTGTTGCCGCATTTGAACAAATCAATTTGCATAAAGTTGAACCGTTTACATTGGTTATTCGTCAGCAGCAATATTTGTTTGAAGCCGTGTGGGATGGTGATGAAAAAACATTAACGGAGTGTGATGTGCTGCAGCCACGCATCTGGTCTTCTGCAACTTTATATGATGCTGATGTGGTGAAGCGGAGAAAGGAATGGTTTGAGGCGTTTATTAAAAATAATGGAACTGTAAACAATACACATATTCTCAACTTTCATCATTTTGCAGGTGATGGCGACCGCTCCAATGATGTGCTTATGAACCGCAATAATGAATTATTTACAGTAAGCATTTCACAACTGGAACGGTCAGGCAACGACTCTGCGTTTCATTATTTTGATTTGCAAAGTAATCAAACAGCAAAGCAATTGTTCACTCATCAACCACAGCCCGATTTTATCCATGAGGCTGAATAGAATTTTTACCCATCATCCTTTTTTTATTCGTTTATTTCACTGGGAGTACTGGAGTTTTAATACCATTTATGCACCCATCTATATCATCTATGCCTTTCTCTGTTTGCGTGCCGGATGGAAGTATTTTTTTAATGCTTCCAATCCATCCATAAAAAACGGCGGGTTCCTGATGGAAGAAAAATATGAGATCTATCCATTGATACCGGAGGAATATTATCCTGCATTCTTTTTGGTAAAACAGGGAACAGGCGCCAGTGAAATTCAGCAGCAATTTATGCATCATCAATTTTCATTTCCCGTAATTGCCAAGCCCAATATTGGTATGCAGGGCAAAGGAGTAAAGAAGGTAAAGAATATGGAGGAACTGCTGCAATACGCACAAGTATGTATGGTTGATTTTTTGGTGCAGCAGTTGTCTCCGTATCAGCAGGAAGCGGGAATTTTTTATCATCGCATGCCCGGTGCTGCCAAAGGAACAGTAACAGGAATTGTGGCTAAAGAACCAATGAAGGTAACCGGCAATGGTACATCAACGCTTTACCAATTGATTAGTGAAGTGCCAAGGTATATTTTGCAAATGAATCAACTGCAGCAAATTTTTGGTGAAGGGCTGCAACGGGTACTGGCCAATGGCGAAGAATTGATTCTTGCTCCTTATGGCAATCATGCAAGGGGTTCTAAATTTTTAGACTGGACGGAGAAAGCTGACGAAGCCCTTATCAATAATATAGATACCGTTTGTAAACAGATTGATGGTTTTTATTTTGGCCGTTTGGATGTGATGTATAATGATTGGGAAGCATTACGAAGCGGAAAAGCTTTTCATATCATTGAACTTAATGGCGCCGGCGGAGACCCCACACATATTTATGATCCCAAACATTCACTCTTTTTTGCATGGAAGGAAATTGTGCGGCACTGGTTCATTCTTTACCGCATCAGTGCAGCCAATCACCGGCTTGGTGTAAAATATATGACCTATACTGAAGGAGCAGCGATGTTTAAAGCCAATAAACAATTGGTAAAAAAACTCAATGAATTCTCTGATAAGATATAAGGGTAATGGCCGCTGATAATTCAGTAATACGTATCATACGAATTCAGTAAAAACTTACACCTACACGCTTCACTCTTCCGTTTAGCCTTTATATTTGTTCAATGCCGCCACCTCTCAAAATACTTATGTGGGGATTGATCATCAGCTTTCTCGGATCATTACCATTGGGAACATTGAATGTAGCGGCTATGCAAATCGCCATCAGCGATGGAATTTCACCTGCTTTATGGTTTGCGGCCGGCTCACTTACGGCAGAAATTATTTATGTGCGTTTATCATTAGTGGCAATGGATTGGGTGCGGAAGCAGGAAAAACTATTAAAAGCGCTTGAATGGTTGACTGTACTTATTGTATTGGCATTATCTGTTTCCAGTTTTGTTGCTGCCATATTACCGCATGGTGAAAAAAATGTGCTGCTCAGCAATACCATGCATCGTGGCCTTTTGGGTTTTACCATGAGCGCTGTTAATCCTGTACAAATTCCATTTTGGTTTGGATGGAGCACGGTATTGTTTACAAAAAATATTCTTAAGCCTGGTTTCTGGAATTACAATTTATACATCCTGGGTATTGGCATTGGTACACTGCTGGGTAATTGTGTTTTTATTTTTGGAGGAAGGTTGATTGCCGACCGTTTAAATGCCAGCAGTACTGTTATGAATTATATCATCGGTTCGGTATTTTTTATTACAGCCGTTATACAAATCATCCGCATTTATAAAAAGAAAGATGCTGTTCATAAAATAGGGCATCCGGAGGAAGTAACAGCAGCGCTGGAGAAAAAAGTTCATTGATGCCATCTCTCCGCTCATTGGTAATTTCGCTTGTTTCATTTTTGGTGAAGGTGAATAAAAGCTTTTTAAAAAACAGCCAACACAATAATTTTGTTTATTGCTGGAACTATAAAAGTGTCACAAAACTTACGGGTTGTTCCAATGAACTTGTTGAAGAGAAAAAATTGTTATTTAACTAACCGAAATTAAATCATAGAGTTATCGAAATCGGATTTATTACAGAAAATAATTTATTCAATTGCATATTGCTTTTTATTTTTCTTAGTTATACTTTTAAGCTACATTCATTAACACCTTAAAACTTAACTATGAGACAAATTATCTCCCCCCGCCAACTTAGTTTTTCCCCAAAAGCAAGCCTTTTTAAAACCTTATTGAACGGGATTTTTTTTTGGATTACAGCATTTGTTGCAATTGTTTTATATGGTTGCCGCAAAAATGATTTAATCAGTAAAAGCGAACCCCCTCCTTCAGAAAGAATACAACTTACAGAATTTGATAAACTACTTGAAGGTGACTTTTTTGTGAAAGACAGAAAATTTCCAGATGCAGCTTCAAAACGAACCTCTATTGGAGGTGCGGTCGGTTTTGGAGTTACCGTAAATTCGTCGGAGCCCCCTTTAAATGAGTATCCTGATGAAGTACCGATGGTGCTGGGTTCTCAGCTTAACAACCCCTACACAATACCTATTATGACACAGGCTTACAGTTTGTACTACGGATACCCGTTTTCAAATGTACCCGTTACGCATTACTATGTAAAATTCAGCCCGCAAAACGAAGGACAATTAGCGCATCTTGAAGATTCGATGGAGTTGGAATTATTTGATTACCCGCTGGATTATGAAGTAATAACTGACGGCGATTATTATTTGCAACCCGGGAAAACACATGAAGATATTCCGGATTTTTATACAACTGTTGAGGTAGGGTTTCAATTTCCTGCAGGTACACCTTATGTTATTTTAGCAGAATTGCATTTGCCCAATACAGGTGGCACAGATGATATGTATTTAGAAGAGCTTGCAGAAAGTATTGCAGAAGGAGCAGCATACAGGAGTGTGAAAAATCGTGATGGCAGTATTACAGTAACAAGAACAGATGGCTCTCCAGGAGCAATTTTAGAATTACCACCCAGACCCTGCGACCCACCTATGTTAAGACAAGGAGGCAAACTTGATTTTGCTGATTTCCAAGCATGGCGTTGTCCGGGCGGTGCACCCGGTAATCCTGGCGGTACACCTGGCGGTACTACACCGGGTATCTATGTAAATGATACCCAAAAAGGAATTGAACCGGTTGAAAATATTAAAATACTAACGAAGAAATGGTTTGTAATTCAAAAGACATATACTAATAGTTCAGGTCAATTTAATTTTACTAAAAGCTATTCAAGAAGTGCTAAAGTAATTCTTAAGGCCAGGAACACAGCTTTATCTGTAAGGCCATTGCGCAGCCAGTCGTTTATTCGTTTGTCATTGCTGGTGGTAAAAATAAAATTAAATGAGCGCTATACGTTTAACCAACTGGCTTCACTGCGGTATGTATTTGAAAAAGGAACAGGTGGCCGCACAAGCATCCAGTACATGCAGTGGTTAGCTGCGCATGCCATTAACAGCATGAACTATTTTAAACAGCAGGCAGATATTGATGAGGTAAAAACAATGACTGGCCACCGGCTTTGTGTGTATCTGCAAAAAGGCGGCGATGATAAAAACAGAGGGCCTGAAGCAGACGTTACTCTCCAGAATTATATTTTTAAAAAGCGGGGTCCGGGTGAGTGGATAATTGAGGTAGGAAAACTTGCTATTTATTGTATTGCACAGGATTGGATTGGAGCAGGGTTAATGTTATTTGAAAATGTACTCAGTACGCAAAAGCCTGATATTATTTTTAGATACAAAACCTTGGATGAAAACCTAAGCAGCAACGAAATAAATCAGCAGTTTTATGCAGCTTTTGCTAAAATTGGCACATACAAAGCAATAGATGCTAATGAATATAATGCAAATAATTCCAAGTGGAAGTACTATTTTAAAGTTAAAGATAAGATGGTAGACTTTGCTGTAGGTTTTAATGGTGCGGCGCTTAAGTCTGCACTCAAGGATTTGGGTGCTCTTAAATTTTTGTATCAAAATTTTACTTGGAATATTGATGGAACAAATATTGGTTATGCCAGTGTGATAAATCTATCAATTACAGTTGTCACAGGCATCTATTATCATCTTGCACAACCAGAAAGAGAGATGTATGATATGATTAATGGTTTTGGTGAGTATTATGGGCATTACCTTGCAAATAGAAAATATGGAACACAGGCAGATGCCATTTTGGACCAGCAACGGAAAACTGTATTTACCACAACCAGCAGCAGTCATAAAAATTATCTTGAAACCTGGAACCCAAATGAACAAATGGATGATAAAATCGATATGAAAGTTGGTTTGTTTAATGATTTGGAAGATGCTGTAAGCAGCCCTCCGGAAAGAATACCTCAAACAAGTATTGATGATTTGGTTCAGGGTATAAAAGCATCCTTTTCGCAAAAAGGGATTGCTGGATATTTCCCTGGATTGTATTACAGCCCTGAGTATTGGTATATGCTTCGCTCAAATGTAGATATTGCTGTGCCGGGTCAAACCAATCAAATCAATTTATTATTTCAGGCCTACAATGTACAGTAAATGACTAAATATTTTGTTTGTTTCATTTTTCTTACAGCCTGCTTTACAGGCTGTAAGAAAAAATGTGAAAAATCAGCAATTTATGATTTTAATGTAGAGATGTTTATTACTCCAAATTCTAAAAAAATCAAATTGGGGGATACTTTATTACTGGAGATAAAAATTAAGTATGAAAATATTGACCTGGAAACAAATCTTCCAGTAAATGTTCAATCATCATCTATAAGCACTTCCAGTTTAGATTTTGTCATGTACAGGCGTTTGGCTGACAGCACTGTCCAAATCAGTGGAATAGAAAATTTTGATATTATGACGTTAAAGGGAAGTTTCAAAGTTTATAATAATGCCAGTGTTAGGATTACATACTTTAAAGAAACGGATAACTTTATTTTTTCAGCTTTCGTGGTACCTAAACAAAAAGGGTTAGTCAATATTGCTAATTACAAAGCTGAAGGGTGGATGGATGGAGGAAAGTGTATTTTAAATATTTTTCATCCAATTATCGGGTCCTCTAATAGTAATCATGATTTATTCCGTAATTTTTACGGACCAGGGGCTAATGGGTTTATATCGGAAAACAATTATTATGTATGGGTTGATTAACAGTTTAGTTGTATGAAACTTTTTTTTATTTTTAGTTTTTTAGTTCTGTTTAAACTTGATTCGTTAGCACAGCAAATGGATACTCTATATTTCTTCGATCATTTTGCTGTACATCCAATTAATGATATTGCAAACCGGTTTAAAAACCAAGGCACAACCATTTATTTTTCAAAAACCGATTCGATATTTCTTTGTTCTGATAGATATGATGTAAAAATGAAGCTTACGAAGTATAAAGATTTCCTTCTGTGGCCTTTCCATATTGTAATTGAGGGAGTGCGGATAATTAAACCAGCAGGCAGCCCGCTTACCTTCCAAATTAAATCGGAAAAACAATTCAATAAAAAAAAATATACATTGGATACTGTTATGGTTTTTAGTAGTTTTATTGAATCGCCTCCATTTTACTGGCAACCATTACGTGAGGTTAACGGTAGAGGGCTTTGTGAATTCTGCCCTGATGAGTTTTCTGTTACCAATAGAGATTTTAGGTATAAGAATAATTTTAAAAACCCTTATATATTTAAAAAACTAATGGAGGCGGTTAAGTATGAATATATACTTCCTGAAGGAAAATTGATTCAACTGAAAAAGTAACTATACCGGCAGCTTATTTACGGAGACAGTAACCCGCAGCAATAATCAATAACGTTGAGTCCGGCAGCCAAACTCACATGGCCTTATGCAAAGACTCGCCTTAGAATAAAGATGCACTTCATCAATTGGATCATCCTGAAGAACTAACATCTGCATTGGGGAGAAAAGTTCACTAATCAACTATAAATAATTTACATACTTTAGCACTTGAGCTTTTGTGAGCTTCGCAATCATCGCCAACAAAATAAGTCATACCTGCTCTAATGGTTACAATACTTCCATCTCGTAACTCTGTGTCCATTTCGCCTTCAGTGCAAAGAAAAATATGTCATTTACTGCAACAATGATCTGCTTTATAGCCTGCTGAATATTCAACTTTTCTTATACTAATGTTATTTGCAAATAGAGTTTGCCAATATGCAATTCCTGTTTCACCAGTATGTTCTGTTGTTTCAATTAAACTCCAATCGTTTGTTTGAAATGCAAAGGCCTCTATCTTCATAGTGATTAAAATAAATTTGAAACTGTTACTAAAAACACAAACTAAGAATTAAGAACTCTTCATCTCTTCTGCCCATTTATCCCTTTCATCAGGACTAAACTTCCATGGTGCAAAATTATTTTCAACATTGCTGAACATGGCATTCCATTCGCCGGGGGCATTACTGTCTTCCATAATTAAAGAACGGCGTAATTCAAGAATAATTGATAATGGATTAATGCTCACCGGGCATTCTTCCACGCATGCATTACAGGTAGTGCAGGCACGCAACTCTTCAACAGTAATATAATCATTCAATAATTTTTTTCCATCATCTGCAAATGAACCATTGGTATTAATGTTTTTGCCCACTTCTTCCAAACGGTCTCTTGTTTTCATCATAATGCTTCGTGGACTTAGCAACTTGCCCGTTGTGTTTGCAGGGCAGGCGGCGCTGCATCTTCCGCACTCTGTGCAACTGTAAGCATCCAGTAAACTTTTCCAGCTTAAATCCATTACATCTTTTGCGCCGAATTTGGAAGGAGGTGTTGCATCTGTTGGAGCAAGTTCCGGCTGCATCATGTACTTCACTTCATTTTGAACGGATGTCATATTACTCATTTCACCGGTATTGGTGAGCCGTGCATACCATGCGTTGGGAAATGCCAATAGGATATGCAGATGCTTGCTCCATGGTAAATAGTTGAGGAAAGCAAGAATGCCAAGTATATGTAACCACCAGGCACTGCGTTCAATGGCAATCAAAGTTGATTCGCTCAGCCCCTGCAACACCGGTGCAATATTTCCGCTGATGATGAAGTGGCCGGCATCATGGTAATGTTCACTGCCGTTCAATTGTAATGCACGGTCTGTTGCATTCATGAGCAGGAACAAGCTCATCAGCACAATTTCTGTAAAGAGAATATAATTGGCATCACTGCGTGGCCAGCCGTTTAAATCATTGCTGAGAAAACGTTTGATTTTTAAAACATTTCTTCTTACTAAAAAAATCACACAACCAATCAATACTGAAAGTGCCAGCAGTTCAAAACAGTTAATAAGAAACGTATAAAATCCGCCAAGGGGTGATAAGAATAAACGATGCGTGCCCAGCAATCCGTCCAGTACAATTTCAAGCACTTCAATATTAATAATTACAAAACCCACATAGATGAAAAGATGCAGCACTGCCACTAACGGATTCTTAAACATCTTCTTTTGACCAAAGGCCAGCAGCAGCATATTTTTCCAGCGTTGGGGTTTGTTGTCAGTCAGGTCTTCATCCATTCCCAATAAAATATTACGTCTTATCTCTTTTACTTTTTTGCTGAAAAACCAAACGGCAAAACCCAAACAGATGGCGAAAACTATTTGCTGAACAATTTGCATACAGTAGAATTGTATTGCTAAGATAAGGAGAGAAGACGGTTTGTGGTTTATAGTTTATGGTTGTATTCTGATGTTTTACTGTGGACAGTGGACAGTTGACTGTGGTCTTTTCCTTACCTTTAATCCATGAACATTGAAAAAAAATACATCCTCGATAAAGAAACAGCAGCACGCAAAATCAAACGCCTGGCTTATGAAATTGCTGAACGGAATTATGATACACAGTTAATTTATTTTGCGGCCATTACACAGAGTGGTATGGCTGTAGCTAATTTGCTGATGAAGGAACTGAAAGAAATCAGCAACCTGTATATTACCGTGATTGAAATTTCGCTTGATAAGAAAAACCCAACGGATGTTATCCTGAGCTTGAAAACAGATTTCACCAATCAAACCATTCTGTTAATTGATGATGTGAGTAACAGCGGCCAAACCATGCTGTATGCGCTGCGCCCGTTTTTGCAATACCATCCCCGCAAAATTCAAACATTGGCCTTGGTGGAGCGTACACATAAAGCCTTTCCTGTAAACATTGATTATGTAGGTATGAGTGTAGCCACCACGCTGGAAGAACATATTTATGTGGAGTTTGAGAAAGGAGAGATCAGCGGGGCGTATATGTATTAATCGAATTGAAGCAGGAATTCTGAAAGTATTTTATAATTAAGTGTAAAAGATATTTCTGCTGACTTAATCAGGCTCAAAGTTTTTGTTGCATTTTCTTGAAGACAAGTATTATGACAAAAAAATCAAAATCCATAGCTTTTTTAGAAGAGGCGGTTATTAATAAAATTTATTATATCCGTAAGCAAAAAGTGATGCTGGACAGAGATCTTGCAGAGTTGTACGGAGTGAGGGCCATCCGTTTAAGAGAACAGGTAAAACGAAATATTGAAAGGTTTCCCGGGCATTTTATGTTTCGGCTTACTGCGAAGGAGGTGGAGATGATGGTATCGCAAAATGCGATACCATCCCTTAAGCATTTGGGCGGTGCTTTGCCTTATGCTTTTACCGAACATGGTGTGCTGATGCTTGCTAATGTATTAAAAAGTGAAAGAGCTATAGAGGTTAGTTTAAGGCTGATAGAGATATTTGTAAAGTTGCGTGAAATGATGCTCACTCATAAAGATATTTTGCTGAAGCTTGAACAAATGGAAAGAAAAATAGCTTCCCACGACGAAAATATTCAAATGATTTTTGAAGCGCTCAAACAGCTACTGAATCCACCAAGAGAACCAAGACCACGTATAGGATACAGAAGGAGTGACGAGCATGAGTAATAATAGAACCAATCATTGAGTTGATAAGAAGCTTATGTGATAGAATACAGATCTTCAAAGTATTCGTGACTTTTTACCGCTGTCGGTATTATATCAAAAAGAACACCCGAGGCTTCCTGTTTTCACCAACAGGTTAATAAGAAAACCAATTCTGTCTGCTTACGTTGCTGGTAAAAACACAAAGTAACAGCAGTAATTTAATTAATCAAAATCCAGTAAATCACTCAAAAACGATTTCTTCTTTTTGGGATAATACCCTTCCTTGTGGTGTTTGTAATAATCGTCTTTGTAATGTTCCTGTTTGTAGGAAGGTGGTTGTTGATAGTTGGGCTGCCGGGCTTGTTGCTGAAAGTTAGGTTGTGCTTTTTCAGTTTCCTGCGCAGCAATATCAAGCAGCTTATCCAGTTCGCCTTTATCAAGCCAAACACCACGGCATTTGGGGCAATAATCAATTTCAACTTTCAGGCGTTCGGCCATTAATAATGTTTCGCCGCAATTAGGACAGGTCATAAACGTTTTTCTTTTTCAACAGCAAAAGAAAAGAATGGTTCAACGCAAATTGTTAATTCACCCGCACCTCAAACAACTTGCTCCAGTTCTTACCCGTAACAAAAAAGCGGTTACCGGCGCTGTCCCATGCAATACCATTGAAGTAGTCAGACGGTGGGTTGCCTAACTCCGGGTAACTGGCTTTTAATCCGCTGAAATCAATTCGCCCAACTACATGCCCGCTGTCGGGTTTAATTTTTAGCACCTCATCAGTCATATAAACATTGGCATAAATAAAGCCATTGATATACTCCATTTCATTAATGTTGTTGCGCAAACCTGTATGATCCTGTACACTGATGCGCCTTACCTCTGTTAACGTAACCGGGTCCCAGAAATAAATTAAATCAGAACCATCGCTCACAATCAGATTTTTACCATCATTTGTTAAACCCCAGCCTTCAATATTGCAGGAAAATTCTTTGATGAGTTTAAAATCAGAAAGATTATAAACAAACACTTTTTTATCTTTCCAGGTGAGTTGGTAAATTTTATCACCCAGTATGGTAATTCCTTCTCCAAATAATTTTCCTTTGATAAAAGTTTCTTTCAGCACCTTGCCGGTTTTATAATCAATCTTGCGGAGTTTGGAAATATTGTCTTTTTCGCCGGGGTTGCCGGTTCCTTCATACAATACGCCATTCAAATATTGCAGCCCTTGTGTATAAGAAGTGGTATCATGCGGATACACATTTAAGATGGTGTAGTTTAATTGTTGTGGCGCAGGAATGGCTGATTGAGGCGGATTGTTATTCTCATCCGGTGTATCATTTGTACAGGAGTTGAGTACAAGAATAAAAAGAGCAGCTGCCTTCAATTGCTTCATATTTATTGTTTTAAAGGCTTCAAAAATAATGAAAAGGGCCGGAGTGCTTTCAGAAAGAATTGTGAACAATCCTTTTATTGGCATGAAATTTATACCAAAAGAAGCAGCGCTTCGTTTTAAACTAAGATATCCAGGAAATTTAACCCGGTAAAATCAGGAATATCAAATGAAAGCCTTCTTCTATGCAATGATACTTTGCTCCTCATCGGTTTTACATCTCCAGGCGCAGAAAATGGAACAGGATGAGGAGCGTTTTTTTCGTTTCGGCATTATTGGAGGTGTTAACCTCAACAGTGTGGATGGCCGGAGTTTTAAAAACGAATACAATTTTAATTATCAATTGGGCGGTTTCATCCTCATCAACCCGCTTACGAAAATTGGATTTCAGCCGGAAGTTCATTTTGCCCAGCAAACGGCTACCTATTCCAAAGACCTTACTGAAATTTATGATGACCTTACACTCGGCGGCGACCAGGCAAAAGCCAGGCTCAACACACTCAGGTTTACCGGGCTGGTGAATTTTGATATTGGCCCCAGCCAGCGGGTGAAGCTTCAGCTTGGTCCTCAATATGCCATTGTAATGAATGAAACCACAGGTGTGCAGGGAGCTGCCAAAGACATTTTCAAGAAGGGCGATTTCTCCGGTGTGGCAGGTATATGGCTTCAGTTGCCGGTTGTATTTATCGGGGCCCGCTACAATCATGGCTTTACCAATTTAAATGATATTGTTGTAAGCAACCCTGTTGGACACACTCTAATATTCGGAGGGGACAAAGCAGGAAATAATATTAACGAACATGAAAATAAAAAACCACCAGTTGCCAAGAATACATAGCCCTCCTACCGCTGCAACGTTTCCTTTACTTTTTTTGTCTTTAAGTTACTGCCAAAGACTAAACCAATTATAAAAAAATTACTATTGAGACAAAAACTTTTGATTTCACTCCTTATATTAAGTATTCTGTCTTGCCGGAAACCTAAAAATGATGATGGGGGAATTACTCCACCATACTTTATCCCATCACCTTACAGCTATCCAGTGTGGCACCCGAACGGACAAATTCTGGGCTTCAATCATACTCCACATAAGCTTTTGCCTAATCAAGACCCAATTCAATATTTAGATAGTACCGGCTTTTGGCTAATTAATACAGATGGAACAAATAAGAGGAGAGTTTTAAATTTTCAACTTTATACACCTGCATGGTCGCCCGATGGAACTTGGTTAGCATATAGTGACGGAGCAAACATTTATAAAATTAGATATAACGGAGTAACATTTGATACAACACAAAACATACGCTTAACCAGCAACGGTAAAAGCTTTTTTCCATCATGGAATGACACAGGAGATAGTATTGCCTTTGACTCTTGGGAAGGAGGACAATATACGGAATACAGAATATGGAAAATGAAAAGCGATGGAAGCGGAAAAATAGAACTGCAAGCAGGAAGACAACCAAGATGGTCAGGTAATTACATTTATTTCATTGGAAGCGATAGTGCAGGTATAGGAGTTTTTCAAAGCAAAACAAATGGGGGAATTACCAAAAAAATTTTTAATCAACCTAATCCCAATCAAAATATTAATAACCTAAGAATATTGAACAATTTTTTGCTTCTTCAAGCAGGCGGGTTGGCTATCTACAAAATTGATATAAACAACAGATTATTTAATGTAATATCAAATGACCAAATAGATGATTCGGGCTTTGATATATCCCCGCAAGGCAAAATTGCTTATGTTCTTTTCAACCTAAAAGTAACCACTACACAAGGAACAATCTGGCTAATGAATAGCGATGGCAGTAACAAACACCAACTAACATTTAATAACTATTAATTATCATTAAGATGAAAAAATATTTAATCATTATAGCATTTACAATTGCTTCTATAAATGTTTTTGCACAGCAAAACCCAATGAATGAAGCAATGGTTTATTTTTTAAGTGGGGTAACCAGAAATCCTGATACTACCGCCACAATAACTTCACAAAACATACTGAACGTATTGAGCAATTTAAATATTCCAACGTCAAATGTAAAGCCAGCTTTTCCTGAATTTAATGAAATTGACACAACCATATCCTTTCCGGAATTCCCAAATGAGCCTGTTACAAAAGAAATGAACAAAACAAAGGTTTACAGAATTATTTGCATTGATACTTTTCAGCGCAATCAACTAATCAATAATTTACTTGCATTAGCTGAAGTACTTTTTGCTGAACCGAATGGAACTGCGGAACATAATTTTATTCCATCAGACACAAGATTCAATGAGCAATGAGGGTTGAGAAATACGACTTTTCCTGGCAGGGATATTCATGCAGAACAGGCATGGGATATTTTTAGAGGAACAGCAAATAATATTATTGCAATAATTGACTGGGGTTCTAATTCAGGGCATCAAGATTTACAAGCGAAAGTTACAGGTGGGGATGCTGGTTTTAATGCTAATAACCATGGTATGCATGTAGCGGGTACCGCTGCTGCTATATCTAATAACAATCTTGGAATAAGCGGTGTTGACCACTTTGCAAGAATACATCCGAAAAGAATGGATTTGGTTAATGATGACCGTGGTACAACAAGAATTATAACAGATGCAGTTCGTTTTAGTCCTGATGTACGGGTTTTTAATAATAGTTGGGGATTAATTACAGGTAGAGATGAATTTGGAAATGGAATACCCGGTAGATACTCTACAGTTGTTCGTTCTGCATTCGCTACTGTTTATAAACAAAACAGAGTTTCATGTGTGGCGATGGGTAATCATAACGAGGTATTTGGTGCTGGTAACAGATACGCTAATATTGTAGCTTTTCCTGCTGGATTTAACAGCGGTTTATTAGCAGTTGGAGCTACTAACATTACAGACAATATTGCTAATTTCTCAGCAAGAGGACAACACATTGATGTTTCTGCGCCCGGAGTTAATATTCTTTCAACTGTTGGGAATAATGATTATGCAAATTTTAGCGGGACATCCATGGCAACTCCTCATGTATCTGGCTTAGCCTCTCTCTTACTTGGTTTTAATACAAATCTTGCAAATGACGATATTGAACAAATTATAAGATTAACTGCCGATGACCAGGGAGTAGCGGGTTTCGATAATGATTTCGGAACTGGAAGGATAAATGCCCAAAGAGCATTACAGTTTTTACAAGTGCCTAATACAGTTCAACATTTAAGCGTAACAGGTGGAACGGTATTTAGCACCGGTGCCAGCCAAACAAGAATTTTTCTTGGTGTACCGGGGCTTGCAGATGCAGCATACATTGTACGCAGAAGTGAGATAAGGACAAACGTTACATTTCCTGCAATGTGCAACATAATTGGAGTTTGGGGTCGTGGTGTGGGTACAACAGGTTATAGAGAAGAGAATGGAAGAAACTTTGGTGAAGGAATTTGTGAAGTCGTTCCGGGAACATTGACAAATACAGGATGTACTCTACGAACATGGATTTATGAAGTATGGGCAGCAAATGGTCAATACATTGGTTTCCGTCCGGTAGCAGCCAATAACGTTATCTTTCAATATACAATTTTGGGAGTTCCTGCACCCCAAGTCAATGTAAATAGTTTAGCTATCTCAGGCCCTCAATTAATTTGTAATACCTCCGACTATTCAATTACAAATTTGCCAACAGGAGCGGCTGTTATTTGGTCAATTCCTGCAAGTGCAGGCCCGGTATTGCAGTTATCTCCTAACACACCTGCACTTAATCAACTAAGGATTACTAACCAAAAATGGTATACTGTTACTACAACTCTTACAGCTACCATTTCAAATCTGGGATGCGGAATACCCAATCAAACAAGAGTTTTGACAATTGCAAATGATAATTCAACCTCAGCATCACAACCACATGCCTACTTTCAAGAAGCATGTACTTTTTATAATGTTTCGCACCCCAGTCAAAGCGGTACAATTTTTAGTAATTCATCACCAGTATTTGTTCATCAAGGCTGTATGGTTTACGTTAATTTAGGAGATATGACTGGCAGGACAGTGACTTTAGGCTCGGGAGGCACACCTTTATTTTGGTCGGTTGGCTCAACAAGCTATTATCAAAATACATTATTCTTTCAGTTACCGTTGGGTTCTGGGGGAATTCCTTTTACTTTTAACATTAATGGTAATGGGGCATGTTTCCAGAGAACACTTTTATTCTTTTCGTATACTGGAAATGCTCGATATGCATTCGCTGCAACTCCAAACCCGACAAAAGACCAGCTAATAGTTACCGCAAAAGAAGATGAAAAATATTTGGCTGAAAATAAACTAAGCTCGACAAAAGATAAGTTACAATTTATTATGAATGTTTATGACATAAATACAAACACACTGCAATTGACACAACGCAGTGGTATTGGAAGCATGCAGCATAAGCTAAATGTATCGAATCTAAAATCAGGTTATTATGTCTTACAAATTTTGAATGGCAAGGAGACACAATCAATTAAATTTTTCAAAGAATAACATCACTTGACAGTTTTGAATTAGGCTGGTAGAATTTTCTATCAGCCTAATTGTTAACAAAGAAGGGCTGCTTACAACAAAAGTATTGCCAAAATGCAGGCTGACGGAAGCCGTGTTTCAACTGTTGTAATTCTGTTGGGCTGCATAACCAGCTTGACCTAATTTATTTAGCTATTTATATATCCTCATTTTTTTTATCTTTACTCAGCAACGGTCATCCGGGGCTGACGTAATCCTATTCCCTGCACTTCGGCAATACCTGCTCGATAACCGGGATACCTGGAAAAGCCGCAGTTTTCAGCTAATAGCAGGGATTACATTTTAAGTCTATAGAAACTTAAAGCTGTTTAATTTTCTAAATTCTCTCAGAAAAGCAGGCTTTTGTGCTTTCGCAAGTCCCCACTTGGGGGGATTTAGGGAGCCTTTCTCCACTTTTTTCAAAAAAACTTTCTCAAAGTTTTTGCTTGCATATCTCTATCCCATACCTTTGCGCTCCCAAATAAATCTTTGGGGCAGATCTTATGGCTCAACGTATCAGAATCAAATTACAGTCTTACGACCATAACCTGGTTGATAAATCGGCTGAAAAAATTGTGAAAACCGTACGCAGTACCGGTGCAGTAGTAACAGGTCCTATTCCTTTGCCTACCCGCAAGAGAATTTTTACCGTGTTACGTTCACCACACGTAAATAAGAAAAGCCGTGAGCAGTTCCAGCTTTGCACGCACAAGCGTTTGCTGGACATCTATACAAGCAGCAGCCGCACAGTTGATGCTTTGAGTAAGCTGGACTTACCAAGCGGTGTGGATGTGGAAATTAAAGCATAAGGCCCCCATCCCCTAAAGGGGAATAAAGGCAAAAGCATAACAGTTCTTTTTAAATAGTAATTTTTTTCATCTCTCAACTTCAAACTACCCGTTTGAAATAAAAGAGCTCTGAATTTTAAAAGTTCTTGTCCCCCTTTAGGGGATAGGGGCGAAACATATAAACTAGCCCTTCGTGGTTAGTTTACCATCAGTACTTCTGATGCCTTAGAATGGCCCGCCTTCGTAAAAACTTCGGCGGATAAAAGAAAAGGTTGATGGTAAACGGGGATTGAAGATTCCGACTTTCATCGGTTCTGTCTCTATAACCTTACAGGGCATAAACTGTAAAACAAATGAAAGGTATTATTGGTAAAAAAATCGGAATGACCAGCATTTTCAGTCCCGATGGCAAGCAGCAAAGCTGCACCATCATTGAAGCTGGCCCCTGTGTTGTTACACAGGTGAAAACACAAGACGCTGATGGTTACAGCGCATTGCAATTAGCTTTTGGCGATAAAAAAGAAAAGAACACCAACTCAGCAGAAAAAAATCACTTCGCCAAAGCAAGCACTTCTCCCAAACGTTTCGTTAAGGAATTCCGCAATTATTCTCCCGAAAAAAATATTGGTGAAACAATTACTGCAGACATTTTCGCTGAAGGCGATAAAGTTGAAGTAGTTGGTACTACTAAAGGAAAAGGTTTTCAGGGTGTTGTAAAACGTCATGGTTTCCATGGTGTGGGCGGTCAGTCTCATGGTCAGCACGATCGTCAGCGTGCACCCGGTTCACTCGGTAACTCATCTGATGCTTCACGTGTAATGAAAGGTATGCGTATGGCTGGCCGTATGGGTGCAGACAGAGTGAAAGTGAAGGGTTTGAAAGTGCTGAAAATTTTCCCCGAAAAAAATTACATCCTTGTGAGCGGTTCAGTACCAGGTCATAACGGTTCCATCGTATACATTCAGAAGTAAACAATCTAATTTAAGAAGTCATGCAAGTAGATGTTTTTAATAAATCAGGAAAAGCAACAGGCCGCAAGGTGGAGTTACCGGAAGAAATTTTTGGTATTGAACCTAATGACCATGTGATTTACCTTGCTGTAAAGCAATACCAGGCTGCTCAGCACCTGGGTACACATAAAGTAAAAACCCGTGCTGAAGTAAAAGGTGCCAGCCGTAAGCTGCACCGTCAAAAAGGTACAGGTGGATCACGTAAGGGTAATATCCGTAACCCTTTATATAAAGGTGGTGGTACAATTTTCGGCCCCAAACCTCATGGCTATGATTTCAAACTCAACCGTAAGGTGAAGGATCTGGCCAAGATGAGCGCTCTTGCTTACAAAGCAAAAGAAAATGCCATCGTTGTTGTGGAAGATTTCAACATGGAAACTCCCAAAACAAAAGAACTGATGAGCGTTCTCAGCAATCTTAATGTGGGTGGTAAGAAAACATTGTTTGTATTACCTGAGTATAACGACAATTTGTATCTCAGCCTCCGCAACGTACCCAAAGTAACAGGCGCACAGTTGGCTGATATTAATACCTACGACATTATTAACAGTGATGTGCTGGTATTTACTGAGAATGTTGCCAAACTTTTTAACGAAGAAGAAGCAGCAGCTTAATTAAAAGACTAATTAAAACAACGTCCGGATGAGACAGAGTGAAATATTAATCAAACCGATTGTTTCTGAAAAAAGCAATCGTTTAACAGAGAAAAAGAACACATACGCTTTTCGTGTGGGCCGCAAAGCAAACAAACTGGAAATCAAAAAAGCAGTTGAAGATTTCTACAATGTAAAAGTGGATGATGTGCATACAGTTGTTGTGCCCCGCAAGGCAAAAAACCGCATGACCAAAGCCGGTTATGTACAGGGCAGCAAACCTGCTTATAAAAAAGCATACGTAACAGTTGCTTCAGGTGAAACAATTGATCTGTACGGTACAGTATAAGCCCCCAACCCCGAAGGGGTGAAAGGCAAAAAGAATAACAAATGAATGGCAGTTCAACTGCCGCAAAAGTTGAAACTATAAAACGAATTTAAAATGGCATTAAAAAAATACAAACCGGTAACAGCAGGCACCAGATGGAGAATTGGTAACGCCTATGCTGAGCTTACAACTGACCAGCCTGAAAAAAGTCTGCTTGAAAAAGTAAAATCAACAGGTGGCCGTAATGCACAGGGCCGCAGGTCGATGCGTTATATTGGCGGTGGTAATAAAATTTCATACCGTATCATTGATTTTAAACGTAACAAAAAGAACATACCCGCAAAGGTTGCTTCTATTGAGTATGATCCTAACCGTACAGCTTTTATTGCATTGTTGAATTATGTGGATGGTGAAAAGCGTTACATCCTTGCTCCGCAGGGATTGCAGGTGGGTGCTACAATTATCAGTGGTGATGATGCAGCTCCTGAACTGGGTAATGCACTTCAAATGAAGAATATGCCACTGGGTACCAATGTTCACAACATTGAAATGCAACCCGGCCAGGGTGGTAAGCTGGTACGCAGCGCTGGTACAAGTGCACAACTGAGCAACAAAGAAGATAAGTATGCAGTATTAAAAATGCCAAGTGGTGAATTGCGTAAAGTGCTCATCAATTGTTATGCAACAGTAGGGGTGGTAAGTAACAGTGATCATAATTTGGAAACTGCAGGTAAAGCTGGTGTAAACAGATGGAAAGGTATCCGCCCACGCACACGTGGTGTGGCCATGAACCCAGTAGATCACCCAATGGGTGGTGGTGAAGGCCGCAGCAGTGGTGGTCACCCACGCAGCAGAACCGGTAAGTATGCAAAAGGTGAGAAGACACGTTCCAGGCATAAAGGTTCCAACAAATTGATCATTCAGCGTAAGGATGGTAAAAAATTAGCGAAGTAAAAAATTGAATTAAGATGAATGGATTACACATATTTATTGACAATTCAAATCTCTACATTGAAGCACAACGAGTAGCTAGAGAAAGTTTTTTTTACGATGATGAATTAGTAATTCGGATGAGAGTTAGTTATGGTGGTTTGCTTGATGTAATAGCAAATGGTCGTGAATTAGGTGAGGCTGTATTGGTTGGCGCTAGACCACCTCAAAATGATTCTTTGTGGAACAAACTCAAACAATATGGAATTCAACCACGGATTTTTGATAGAAGTATGTTCTCAGGAAAAGAAAAGAGAGTGGACGCTGAATTAATTAACGCAATACGGGATACACTTGAGGACAATCCGACTCCCGGAACAATCGCAATTGTTGCCGGTGACCAGGATTATATCCCGACATTGGAAAGGTGTTTAAAGAAAAACTGGAAAGTGGAACTTTACTTTTGGGAACAAGCTTCCAGTCAATTGAGAAATTTAAGCGGAATTGAATTTCATAATCTTGATCAACATTTCGACCAAATAACTTTTAGACAAAAAAATAAAGAATAACAATATAATATATTTCAAATTATGGCTCGTTCGATTAAAAAAGGCCCTTATGTAGCTTCTCATCTTGAAAACAAAGTGCTGGCTATTAACGAAGGCAAAAACAAAAAGGGTGTAATTAAAACGTGGAGCCGCCGCTCTACAATTACTCCTGATTTTGTAGGTCACACATTTGCGGTGCATAACGGTAACAAATTCATTCCTGTTTATGTAACTGAATTTATGGTGGGCCACAAACTCGGTGAGTTTGCACCTACAAGAAACTTTAAAGGACACTCAAGCAAGAAGATTGCATAAAAGTTCAAAGTTCAAAATGTTCCAAAAGTTGAAAAGGTGAAGCCGCAACTTTTGAACCTTTCAAACCTCTTGAACCTGTTAAACTAAATAAAATGGAAGCAGTAGCAAAACTCAGAAATTATCCCACATCGCCACGCAGGATGCGTTTGCTGGCCGATGAAATCCGTGGTATGGATGTTGAAAAGGCATTGGCTTTACTGGAGTTTCATCCCCAGCACAGCGCCACACCTTTGGGCAAGCTGTTAAAGAGCGCCATCAACAACTGGGAGCAAAAGAACAGCGGAAGCAGTGCAGCCGATGCTGCCTTAGTGGTAAAAACAATTTTTGTGGATGGTGCAAGAATGGTGAAGCGTCTCCGTCCTGCACCGCAGGGCCGTGCTTACAGAGTTCGCAAGCGCAGCAACCATGTAACCATCATTGTAGATCAGAAAAATTAATTAGTAATAATATTTAAACCATTCTATGGGTCAGAAAGCAAATCCAATTGGTAACAGGTTAGGTATCATCCGTGGCTGGGACAGTAACTGGTATGGCAATAAAAAAGATTTTGCCGGCAAGTTAATTGAGGATAACAAAATCAGAACATACCTCAATGCCCGTATCAACAAAGGTGGTATCTCTAAAATTGTTATTGAGCGCACACTCAACAAACTCATTGTTACCATTCACACTTCCAAGCCTGGTATCATCATTGGTAAAGGCGGTGGCGAAGTAGATCGTATCAAAGAAGAGTTGAAGAAACTCACCAGCAATGAAGATGTGCAGATCAATATCCTGGAGATCCGTCGCCCGGAAATTGATGCCAACATTGTGGCTGATACCATTGCACGGCAGATTGAAAACCGTATCAACTACAAGCGTGCTGTGAAAATGGCTATTGCTTCTGCGTTGCGTATGGGTGCAGAAGGAATTAAAGTAAAAGTATCCGGCCGTTTGGGTGGCGCTGAAATTGCACGTACTGAAGAAATCAAACAGGGCCGCACGCCGCTGCATACATTCCGTATGGATATTGATTATGCCAATGTGTTTGCATTAACCGTTTATGGTAAGATTGGTATTAAAGTATGGATTTGTAAAGGTGAAGTATTAACCAGGCGTGATTTGAACCCCAACTTTATTGGTGGTGGCAAAGAAGGTGGTAATGAAAGAAGAGAGGAGCGTCGTGATGACAGACGTGGTGGCGACAGGAGAGATGACCGCCGTGGTGGTGGCCAGCGCAGAGGTGAAAGAAAAGGATAATAGGAAGTACGAAATAAGAAGTAAGAAGTAAGAAGTAAGAAGTAAGAAGTAAGAAGTAAGAAGTAAGAAGTAAGAAGTACGAACAAAAACAACAAACAGTAACAAGAAATATAAATAACAATGTTACAGCCGAAAAGAACGAAACACAGAAAATCACAGAAAGGCCGCATACGTGCAGTAGCTAAGCGGGGCGCCAGCATTTCCTTTGGCTCTTATGCTTTAAAAGCCCTGGAACCTGTGTGGTTAACCAACCGCCAGATTGAAAGCGCCCGCCAGGCCATGACACGTGCTATGAAGCGTGAAGGAAATGTATGGATCAGAGTGTTTCCTGATAAAGTAATTACACGCAAGCCCGCTGAAGTGCGTATGGGTAAAGGTAAAGGTAACCCCGAAGGATGGGCTGCTATTGTTGAGCCGGGACGTATTTTGTTTGAAGCAGATGGTGTGCCTGAAACTGTTGCAAAAGAAGCAATGGCACTGGCTGCACAAAAGCTTCCTATTAAAACAAAATTTATTGTGCGCAGGGATTTAGTGGCATAGTTAAAAAGTTGAAAACAGTATAAACTCAGTATCATGTCAAAGAAAACTGATTATTTAAAGAGCATACAGGATTTAAACGTTAATGATCTTTCTTCACGTATTAAAGAAGATGAGCAGCGTTTAAAGAAACTGGAGTTTGCACATGCCATTTCTCCCCTGGAGAACCCCATGAGCATCCGTGGTTTGAGAAAAGATATTGCCCGTTTAAAAACGGAGCTGAAGAAAAAGCAAATAGGTATCTAATAAAAGCGGTCAGCTTAAAAAGTAAAATAATGGAAGAAAGAAATTTGCGTAAAACGAAGACAGGTGTTGTTACCAGCAGCAAAATGGATAAAACCATTACCGTAGCTGTTGAGCGTAAAGTAAAACACCCCATCTACGGAAAGTTTGTAAAGAAAACAAACAAGTTCCATGCTCATGATGAAAAGAATGAGTGCGGTGTAGGTGATACCGTAAAGATTATGGAGAGCCGTCCCCTGAGCAAAACAAAGCGCTGGAGACTGGTGGAAGTGGTAGAAAAAGCGAAATAAAGCGGCCCCCTAAATCCCCCCAAGGGGGACTTTGGTAAGCCTCCGAATAAATTAAGCTGAGTAAAGCAAATAAGTTGAAATGCTTAATTACAAAAGTTGATTTTTAAACAAATGCCCGGCCTCTCCCGAAATATCGGGAGAACGAGGGATAGGCCAAAAGCTTAAAAATATGATTCAGCAAGAAAGCAGGTTAAACGTAGCCGATAACAGTGGTGCTAAAGAAGTACTCTGCATTAAAGTATTGGGTAACAGCGGCCAGGATTATGCAAAGATTGGCGACAAGATTGTTGTTACTGTTAAAGATGCATTACCCGGTGGTGGTATTAAAAAAGGTACCGTTGCCAAAGCAGTAATTGTTCGTACAAAAAACAAGCTGCGCCGTAAAGATGGTTCTTATATCCGTTTTGATGATAACGCTGTTGTTATTCTTACCGCAAGTGATGAACCACGTGGCACACGTATTTTCGGCCCGGTTGCAAGAGAGCTGCGTGATAAAGGTTATATGAAGATTATTTCATTGGCGCCTGAAGTGCTTTAAAAAAGCCGGTAGCCGATAGTAATTAGTGGGTAGTGTTGAATAGTATTAAGGAAGTACAAGAGTCGAGACGCTTTCGGTCTCGATGCCGGATGAAAACTTCGGCATGCGACGCAACAGCAGATGAACAGAAAAGTAAAAGCTGGTAACAAAAACAAAAAATCATTCCGGCAAAATCCGGGATAAACATAAAAACATGAAGACAAGATTTCAACCAAAGTTCAACATCAAAAAAGGCGACTCTGTAGTAGTAATTGCCGGTGATGATAAAGATGTGAAGAAACCAAGAACGGTTTTGGAAGTATTTCCTGATAAAAGCCGTGTACTGGTTGAAGGTGCAAACGTTGTAACCAAACATACCAAGCCCAGTGCCCAGAACACGAAGGGTGGTATTGTAAAAAGGGAAGCCCCCATTCACATCAGCAATGTAATGATGTGGGATGGCAAGCAGGCAACCAAAGTACAACGCACCCGTGAAAATGGAAAGCTGGTACGTGTATCCAAAAAGAGCGGACAAGCGATTAAGTAATTCTGAACAAGCGTAAATAACGATAAACAATGAGCACAACAAAATATACTCCCCGTTTGGCCAGCAAATACAAAGCAGAAGTTGTTCCTGCTTTGATGAAGCGCTTTGGTTATAAAAGCATTATGCAGGTGCCCAAACTTGAGAAAATCTGTTTAAACCGTGGTGTAAACGGCGCCGTGAATGATAAGAAGCTGGTGGATATTGCACTGGATGAACTCACCACGATCACCGGGCAGAAAGCAGTAGCAACCATGAGTAAGAAAGATATTTCCAACTTTAAGCTGCGTAAGAACATGCCCATTGGTGCACGTGTAACATTGCGTGGCGCCAACATGTATGAGTTCCTGGATCGTTTGATTTCTTCTGCATTACCCCGTGTACGTGACTTTAAAGGTGTGAATGACAAATCATTTGATGGCCGTGGTAACTATACCATGGGTGTTACAGAACAAATCATTTTCCCTGAGGTGGATATTGACAAGGTGAACAAGATTACAGGATTGGATATTACGTTTGTTACTACTGCTTCTACTAACGAAGAAGCGTATGAGTTGCTGAAGGAAATGGGAATGCCGTTTAAAAATGCTAAAAAAGACTAAACAATAAAAATTACAAAATACAAATAGCAAGAACCAAAATTGAAATTTGGATTTTGATTTTTGGAATTTAAAATAAAACAAATGGCTAAATCATCAGTAAAAGCCCGTCAGAAAAAAAGAGAAAAGTTAGCAGCCCAGTATGCTGAAAAGCGTGCTGCCCTTAAAGCTGCAGGTGATTATGCTGCTTTGGATAAGCTTCCAAAAAATGCATCGCCTGTACGTTTAAAAAACAGGTGCCAGTTAACCGGTCGCCCCAGGGGTTACATGCGTTACTTTGGTATATCACGTGTTATTTTCCGTGATATGGCATTGAACGGACAAATACCCGGCGTTAAAAAAGCAAGCTGGTAATTTTCTTTTAAACATGTATGCAGGTTTTGAATATGATGCATACATCAGTAAACAATTATTAAAAATCATTCAACTAAAGAATTAAAATGGTAACAGATCCTATTGCAGATTATTTAACCCGTGTTCGTAATGCACAAATGGCGGGGCACAGAATTGTAGAAATTCCTGCTTCTAATTTGAAAAAGCGTATTACAGAAATTCTGTACGATCAGGGTTATATTCTGAAATACAAATTTGAGGATGATAAAACACAGGGTGTTATTAAAATAGCCCTTAAGTATGATCCCACAACACGTCAGCCGGCTATTCAATCTCTGGAAAGAATCAGTCGCCCCGGTTTACGTCAATATGCAAAGCCTGATGAGTTCCGCCGTGTAAAGAATGGCTTGGGTATTGCCATCATCAGCACATCAAAAGGTGTAATGACTGATAAGCAGGCAAAAGCAAGTAATGTAGGTGGTGAAGTGCTTTGCTATGTTTATTAAGCCCCCGGCCCCAAAGGGAAGTAAAAGGCAACATAAAGACAAATTGAAAGTTGAAAATGGTTCAAGGAGTCTATAAAATAAAAGTGACACGAGAATATAAAGTTCTCTATACGGTAACTGAAAACGTGAAGCTTAATTTTCAAAATTTATAATATCTAATTCAAATTATTATGTCTCGTATAGGTAAAAAGCCGGTTACAATTCCACAGGGAGTAACTGTTACACTCGGAAAAGATAACAGTGTTACTGTTAAAGGACCTAAAGGTGAATTAAAGCAGGAAATTGACCGTGATATTACAGTAGAAGTAAAAGATGGTGAGGTTACATTTGGTCGTCCTACTGACCAGGGACGTCACCGTGCATTGCATGGTTTGTACCGTTCACTCATCAGCAACATGGTGAAAGGCGTTACTGAAGGTTACAGCCGCAAGCTGGAACTGGTGGGTGTGGGTTATAAAGCTGCTAACCAGGGTAATCTTCTGGATCTGGCTTTAGGTTATTCTCACAACATCATCTTTGAAGTTCCTAAGGAATTAAAAGTGGCTACTGCGCAGGAAAAGGGTCAGAACCCAAGCATTACACTGGAAGGTATTGACAAACAATTACTCGGCGCTGTTGCTGCAAAACTCAGAAGCCTGCGTAAACCTGAACCATACAAAGGAAAGGGTGTGAAGTATGAAGGTGAATTTATCCGTCGTAAGGCAGGTAAAGCAGCAGGTAAGTAAGCCCCCTAACTCCCTAAAGGGGGAAATAAGGAAAATAAAATTTCAAATGATCTCCTGGCAGAATCAGGAGGTATAAATAAAGAAAGATGAAAACAGGAAGTAAATTAGTACGGAGACAAAAAATCCGTCACGGCATCCGCAAGAAAGTTGCAGGCACTCCTTCAAAACCACGTTTGAGTGTGTTCCGCAGCAATGCTGATATCTATGTTCAGCTGATTGATGATGTAAATGGTGCAACTATTGCAGCAGCATCATCTGCTGATAAAGACATCAAAGCACAGAAAGGAACCAAGATTGAAAAGAGCAAAATGGTGGGTGCTGCTATTGCACAAAAAGCAACATCACTTGGTTTGGAGGCAGTAGTGTTTGACCGTGGCGGCAACCTTTATCATGGCCGAGTGAAGGCAGTGGCTGAAGGTGCACGTGAAGCAGGATTAAAATTCTAAACTCAAATCGTAAACATTTAATCAATTATAAATGTCGAAAGTAATTACAAACAAAGTAAAAGCCGGTGACCTGGAACTGAAAGAAAAGGTAGTTGCCATTAACCGTGTTGTAAAAACAACAAAAGGTGGACGTGCCTTCAGTTTCTCTGCACTGGTGGTTGTAGGAAATGAAAATGGTGTGGTGGGTCATGGTTTGGGTAAAGCCAAAGAAGTGCAGGAAGCCATTTCAAAAGGAATTGAAGATGCTAAAAAGAATTTGATTAAAGTTCCTGTAATGCATGGTACTATTCCTCATGATCAGCTGGCGAAAGAAGGCGCTGCTAAAGTATTGATTAAGCCTGCTGCACACGGTACGGGTGTAATTGCAGGAGGCAGCATGCGTGCTGTACTGGAAAGCGCAGGTGTTACTGACGTATTAGCAAAATCTCTTGGTTCAGCTAATCCTCATAACGTGGTGAAAGCAACATTTAAAGCATTGGCCATGCTGCGTGAACCCATCCATGTTTCAAGAACAAGAAACCTTGGTTTGAAAAAAGTATTTAACGGATAAAATGGTAGAAGGTAAAAGGCTAAAGGTAAAGGGCAAAAGCTCAAACCTTACACCCTACACCTTACACCCTACACCCTACACCTTAAACCTTTTTGATATGAAAAAAATAAAAATCACTTTAGTAAAGAGCCCGATTGACAGACCTGAGCGTCAGAAGTTAACATTACAGGCTCTTGGTTTAAATAAAACCAATTCTTCTAAAGAAGTTGAAGCAACGCCACAGGTATTGGGAATGATTTCAAAAGTAAATCATTTGCTCCAAGTGGAGGAGCTGGCTTAAAGAAGTACGAAGTAAGATGTACGAGGTATGAAAAGAACCTGGTGCATCATCTTACTTCTTACATCATACATTATATTTTAAAATGCGAGCCCCGATGCTTTCGGGGCGTAAGTTCAAAATAAAAGCAAATGAAACTGCACACATTAAAACCTGCGAAAGGTTCAGTAAAAAAAGAAAAGCGTTTAGGTCGTGGTGAAGCATCCGGTAAGGGTGGTACATCTACAAAAGGTAACAAGGGTGGTCAAAGCCGTGCCGGTTATAAAAGTAAAATGGCACATGAAGGCGGACAGATGCCCATTCAGCGCCGTGTTCCCAAGCGTGGATTTAAGAACCCTGACCGTGTTGAGTATAAAGTATTCAACCTGGGGCAAATTGAAACCATTGCTGAAAAATATGGCTTTGCCGAATTCTCACTTGAGAATCTTTATACCAATGGTTTGATCAGCCGTACTGATAAAGTGAAAGTACTGGGTAACGGTGAAATCAAAACCAAACTGGTTTTCAAAGTAAATGCAGTGAGCGCTAAAGCAAAAACTGCTATTGAAGGTGCAGGCGGAAGCGTGGAAACTGTAAAGTAATTTACCGATATTTGCCCGACGCATGGAAATGCGTCGTTTTTTTGTTCAGCGCAAAATTTTAAAAAGAACTTTTCCAGTGAAGAAACTCATACAAACCCTAAAGAATATCTGGAGCATTGAAGAGTTAAAAGAGAAAATCATTTATACTCTTTTATTGCTTGTTGTATATCGTATAGGTTCCCATATTGTGTTGCCGGGTGTTGATCCTAACGGATTAAAAGTACTCAATTCAAAAGCAAAAGAAGGCCTGCTTGGTATCTTCGATTCATTTGCAGGTGGCGCCTTTTCAAGCGCCTCTATTTTTGCATTGGGCATCATGCCCTATATCTCTGCATCTATCTTTATGCAATTGATGACCATCCTGGTTCCTCAGTTACAAAAACTGCAGAAGGAAGGGGATAGCGGAAGAAAGAAAATCAACCAGTGGACAAGATACCTCACCATAATTGTAACCATGTTCCAGGCAAGCGCTTATGTAACTTATCTCAGAAGCGCTGATGTGGCGGGTGGTGCAATTAACCCGGCATTAACCAGCACTATGTTCTGGTTAATTACAACAATTGTATTAACTGCCGGTACCATGTTTGTTATGTGGCTGGGCGAACGTATTACTGATAAAGGGTTGGGTAATGGTACATCACTCATTATCATGATTGGTATCCTTGCACGTTTCCCTGCATCTATTGCAGCGGAATTTGATGCCAAGATGAACCGTGGTGGTGGTGGTCTGCTCATCTTTATGATTGAAATTGCAGCGCTTATTGCTATCATCATGGGATTGATTGTGCTGGTACAGGGTGTTCGAAAAATTGCCATCAATTATGCCAAACAAATTGTGGGCAACCGCCAGTTTGGTGGTGCACGACAGTTCTTACCTATTAAAGTCAACAGCGCCGGTGTAATGCCCATCATCTTTGCACAGGCTATTATGTTTTTGCCAACATTGCTGGTGGGTTTTAATGCTACAAAAGGGATTGCCTCCACGCTTAGTGACCATGGCAATATCTGGTACATGATTATCTACTCCATTCTTGTAATTGGGTTTACATTTTTATACACAGCGTTAATCTTTAATCCAAAACAAATTGCAGATAACCTGAAGCAGAACAACGGATTTATTCCAGGTGTAAAACCCGGACAGCCCACTGCTGATTATATCGGAAGTGTGATGGATAAGATTACACTGCCCGGCGCTATCTTCCTTGCATTTGTGGGAATATTGCCCGGTATTGCAAAGAACTTAAATGTATCCAGCGGTTTCTCCACCTTTTTTGGCGGTACATCCCTGCTGATTATGGTAGGTGTAATTTTAGATACATTGCAGCAGATTGAAACGCATTTGTTAATGCGCCAGTACGATGGATTAATGAAAGGCGGAAGAATACAGGGACGCCAGACTGCATCAACAACATCGGTTTAAAATTTTTAATTGATACGCAAAACCCTGGCAACACAGTCAGGGTTTTTTAATAATCTCTTTTCCGGTCAGACGACTGCGCCGGCCGACCGGAAAAGAGTGAAGATGAAAAACTATGATTCATTTACGTTCGCCTTTGGAAATTGAGCTTATCCGCAAAAGCGCTTTGCTGGTGGGCGAAGCAATTGCTGAAGCCGGTAAAATGCTCAAACTTGGTGTTACCACCATGCAGGTAGATGCCAGGCTGGAACAGTTTATACTTGATAACGGTGCACTTCCTTCTTTTAAAAATTATCAAAACAGTTACCCCTTTGCAAGCTGCATCAGTGTTAATGATGCCGTGGTGCATGGCTTTCCAACAAATGCCGTATTGAAAGAAGGCGATATTGTATCAGTAGATGCAGGTGCGTTTATGAATGGCTATCATGGCGACAGCGCTTATACATTTATCATTGGCACTACAACTGAGGAAGTAAAAAAATTATTACGTATTACCAAAGAGTCGTTATACAAAGGCATTGAAAAAGCAGTACATGGCAACAGGGTGGGAGATGTGGCTTATGCCATACAGCAATACACTGAAAAAGAAAATGGCTACGGTGTGGTGCGTGAACTGGTGGGTCATGGTATAGGAAGAAAATTACATGAAGAACCACAAGTGCCCAACTATGGCAGACGTGGTAACGGGCCCAAATTGAAAGAAGGAACAGTAATAGCCATTGAGCCCATGATTAATTTGGGCGTGAAAGAAGTGTATCATGCTGAAGATGGCTGGACGATACTTACACAGGATGGAAAGCCCAGCGCCCATTATGAACATACGGTTTGTGTAAAGCGTGGCAAAGCTGATATACTTTCTTCGTTTACTGCTATTGAAGCAGCAGAAAAAGCTAATGCGAATTTGGATGCTTCTTATTATTAGTGGTTTTGTATCTTACAGGTTCAACTGAACTGTATGATGAAAAAAATAATTGCAATGAGTGCGGCGGTTTGCTTCACTCATTTTTTATGCGCTCAATCGGCAGATGTTTTAAAAGTGCGGAACTATTTTGAAAACAATCAGCACAGCATTCTGAATGAGTTTGTTTCTTTTCTTTCCATTCCCAATGTAACAAACGATTCAGCTAACATTCGCCGCAATGCAGATTTTATTATGAATGCCATGAATACAAGAGGTATTCAAAATGTGCAGTTACTTTATCCAACCACCACAAAAGCTGTTCCTTCAGTTTATGGTGAAGCGCTGATACCCGGAGCCGCACAAACCATTATTTTTTATGCGCATTATGACGGGCAACCGGTTATTCCATCACAATGGGCAAAAGGGTTAGCTCCGTTTACACCTGTGCTTACCAAGGAATCATTGGAGAAAGGTGGAAGCATTATCAACTTTCCGCCATCATCAACACCTTATGATTTGCAAAACAGAATTTATGCAAGAGGAGCGAGTGATGATAAGGCAGGTGTGATGGCCATCTTAAATGCTTATGATGCGATTGTAAAAAGCGGAATGAAACCAACGGTAAACATCAAATTCTTTTTTGAAGGTGAAGAAGAAGCAGGCAGTGATCATTTGTTTGAAATTTTACAAACAAATACCGCATTACTGCAAAGTGATTTATGGATTATATGCGATGGCCCTGTGCATCAATCGGGTTTAAAACAAGTGGTGTTTGGTGTGCGTGGCGATACACATGTGGAAGTAACGGTTTATGGAAGCAAGCGGCCGCTGCACAGCGGGCATTATGGGAACTGGGCGCCAAGTCCTGCCATGATGCTTGCAAAACTTTTAGCTTCTATGAAAGATGATAATGGCAGGGTAACTATCAAAGGGTTTTATGATGATGTGATTCCGTTAACGGCAAAAGAGAAAAAAGCGCTGGAGCTTGTTCCGCCTGTGGATGAACAGATGCAGAAAGAACTGGGCTTTGCCAAAAGGGAGATGAAAGATTTTAATTTGGCAGGCGCTATTAATTTGCCATCCCTCAACATTAACGGCATGCAAAGCGGAGGTGTTGGAAAAAATGCAAGCAATGTAATCACCACATCAGCCACTGCAAAAATTGATTTACGGTTAGTAGCAGGTAACGATTGGAAAAAACAACAGCAAAAAGTAATTACTCATATTCAAGCACAGGGTTATTTTATTACTTATAAAGAACCTACTGATGAAGAGCGGGCAAAGTATCCCAAAATTGCGAAGATTGAATTAAGCGGCGGCTACAATGCACAAAAAACTTCTATGAATTTACCCATTGCACAGAAAGTAATTGCAGCAGTACAGTCAACAACAAAAGAACAGGTGGTGTTGATGCCAACATTAGGCGGAAGTTTACCTTTGTTTGTTTTTGAAAAATATTTAAATGCAAAAACGATTACTGTTCCTATTGCCAATCATGATAACAATCAACATGCTGAAAATGAAAATATACGGTTGCTGAATTTCAGGAATGGTATTGAAACATTTGCAGCGCTGATGATGATGAAGTGAGGGCTAAGAGTAGCTAAGAGGGAAAAGAGTAAAAGAGGAAAAGATAAAACAGAAAAGTGTTTGAACATTTTGGGTGAGTGTGTAACTTTAGTTTGCTGTGATAAGCGTTTTTGTACTGAGCTTTTCTTTGAAAATACAATAGCCTCAGCGAGGCGGCATGTCAGTAGAAAACCAATTTTGAATTTTGAAAAGCCCCGTAGGGCAATGTCATTAAGTTAAGTGTTTCGTCATTTCGACGTAAGGAGGAATCTCCCAAACTTCAAGCGTAACAAATTTTATGAGACCTCTCCCTACGGTCGAGGTGACGCTTAACTTAATGACATTGCCCGTAGGGGCGATATGTTTTCACATCTTAAAAAATGAATGCTATGAACGGGCATGAAAACAAACCCGGAGAAAATCCGGATGATGAACCACTGGAAAACCTGAATACTGAAAATGAAATTCTCAAACTCAAAATGCAGGCAGAGTATGGCGCCGTATTTGGCAAAATGAGTGATGAATTAACGCCTGAGATGGAACATGAGTTTTTAAAGAATGTTCTCAGGTTTGAAGAAGAGTGGAAGAATAAAAAAATGACGACTGTGTACGAGCTTATTGAGAAGCCTTCATTTAAACCTGCCGCTGAATTGAATGAAGAAGAATTAAAAGCAGAAGTAAAACGTTTAAAAGAAATTATGGAATCACATAAAGTGGTTCTTACTGTTCGTGGTCGTTATAAAGCAGAAGTGATTTACAAATTCATTACTGAAGAATTATTTAATAAGGAAACAGAAGATATGCGGGCAGCAGGCATGACGCAGCATTTTACATATGAAGAATTTCATCCCAATCATAAGCTGGATATTCACGGGCAAACAATGGATTTTTTAAAAAACTGGTTTGAACAGAGTTTTAATGAAAACACAGCTGTACTTGCCGGCCAGCTTTTTTTAATAACTGACCCCAAGCAACCACCGGTACTCATTTCAAAAGAAGAAGTGGTGCAACGGATGCAGATGATTTTTGACAGTTATCAAAAATTTGATGATTGTCAACTGGCAATTATGGATATTGGTTTTCAGTGGGATGACGCCAATGAACGGGGAGTGGGTCATTCAGAAGGTGGTGTAAAATATGATGCTGTACTTGAAAACGGAACGGTTGAAAAAATACAGGGGCCGTTCAAATTGTATTTCTCCTGTGAGTTTGGGTTATGGCAGGTAATGCATTTTGTGTTTCCGCAGTTTAAATGGCCCAATGTATAAACAGCAAACTTTAGTTGTGATTGGAGGCGGCGCTGCGGGATTTTTTTGTGCAGTAAATGCTGCAAGAATGAATCCTGCATTGAAAGTTCTGCTTTTAGAAAAATCAAATAAACTTCTTTCCAAAGTAAAAGTGAGCGGTGGCGGCAGATGCAATCTAACGCATGCCTGTTTTGATATCAAAGACATGAGTCTGAACTATCCACGTGGCGAACATTTTGTACGCAAAGCGTTTCATCAGTTTTTTACAACAGATACCATTGATTGGTTTGAAAGCAGAAATGTAAAATTAAAAACGGAAGATGATGGAAGAATGTTTCCTGTAACTGATTCATCACAATCTGTTATTGATTGTTTATTGAAAGAAGTGAATGCGCATGGGGTGGAGATATTAATGAGCAGAGAGGTGAAAGGTATAAGGTACAAGGCACAAGATGAAAGGCACAAGCCTCAAAAAGTATGGGATGTAATACTGGCTAATGAAGTTATTGAGTGTGATTTTGTTTGTGTGGCCAGCGGTGGTTTTCCAAAACTTTCTCAGTTTGATTGGTTAAAGGGAACAGGTCATACCATTGTTGAACCCGTTCCTTCTTTATTTACATTTAATATCCCCAAACATCCGTTGAATGAGCTGATGGGCGTGAGTGTGCCAAATGCAACAGTAAAAATTCAATCAACCAAATTAAAAAACAGCGGCCCTTTGCTCATTACTCATTGGGGATTGAGCGGCCCTTGTGTGTTGAAACTTTCTGCATGGGGTGCAAGAGAACTGCAGAAACTCAATTACAATTTTACGATTTCTGTTAATTGGCTTACTGAGAAAAAGGAGGACGAAGTAAGACAGAAGATACAAGGCACAAGAAATACAAATGCTTCCAAAAAAATAAGCAACACCAATTTGTTTCAACTGCCCAACCGTTTGTGGCAATTTTTATTACAACAGTCAGCCATTACAGAAGATATGCGCTGGGCTGATTTACCTGCAAAAGCACAAAACAAACTCATTCAGCTTTTACTCCATCATGAACTGAAGGTGGAAGGCAAAACCACTTTTAAAGAAGAATTTGTTACTGCTGGCGGTATTGATTTAAAAGAAGTGGATGCTAATACTATGCAGAGTAAACTGCACAGAGGTTTGTTTTTTGCAGGTGAAATTCTGGATGTGGATGGTGTAACAGGTGGTTTTAATTTTCAACATGCCTGGACGAGCGGGTTTGTGGCAGCGAAAAGTATTGCTGCAAGTGAATGAAGTGACTCACCCCATCCCCTCTCTGCAGAGCAGAGAGGGGCAAGTGCAAACAGCTTTATAAAACACAGACAGTAAATCTTTCGGAGTGTTTGCTCACCCTTCTCTGCTTGCAGAGAAGGGCAGGGGTTGAGTCACATAAAAGAATTTCAGAGCGCTTGTAAACTTTGACAAAATTTAATAAGTCTCCCTACCTTTAAACAAACTCAACTGCCATGGCCTCCCGCAGAAAATTTTTAACCCAGCTCACTGCTGCAACAGGTGCATTCACTTTTTCCCCATTAACCAATAAAGCATTTGCCAGCGAAGCAGAACAACGCCTGCACTACTTTCAATCATTGAATGATGCTGATGCCATGCAGGATGAGGATTTTTGGGGATGGATCAAAGAGCAGTTCACGGTATCGCCCAACTTATTAAATCTCAACAATGGTGGTGTAAGTCCGCAGCCCAAAGTGGTGCAGGATGCACATATCCGTTTCTATCAATTCAGCAATGAAGCGCCGAGTTATTATATGTGGCGCACATTGGATGAAGGACGAGAAGGCTTGCGTGGTAAACTGGCAGAGCTGGCAGGATGCAATGCAGAAGAACTTGCCATTAACCGCAATGCAACAGAAGGATTGAACACCGTCATTTTTGGTTTGAATCTAAAAGCAGGTGATGAAGTGGTACTCACCAAACAGGATTATCCCAACATGATCAACGCCTGGAAGCAAAGAGAAAAACGTGATGGAATAAAATTAGTGTGGCTCAATCTGAATTTACCTGAAGAAAATGAAGATGTCATTGTGCAGCAGTTTGTAAATGCATTTACTTCCAAAACAAAAATTGTGCATGTAACCCATCTCATTAACTGGACGGGACAATATCTGCCCATCAAAAAAATTGCAGATGAAGCACATAAGCGGGGCATTGAAGTAATTGGAGATGGCGCACATTCCTTTGCACATACAGAGTTTAAAATTCCGGAGCTGGGTTGCGATTATTTTGCCACATCCCTGCACAAATGGTTGTGTGCGCCTTTTGGCAGCGGATTACTTTGGATTAAAAAAGAAAAAATAAAAAACATCTGGGCATTGCTCAGTAATGATAAGCCGGATGGCGATGACATCCGCAAATTTGAAACACTCGGCACCCGCTCCTTTGCCAGTGAAATGGCAATAGGCAATGCGGTTGACTTTCATAATGTAATGGGCAGCAAACGCAAAGAAGAACGGTTGCGTTATTTAACGGATTACTGGACAAGTAAAGTAAGTGACTTAAAACGTGTTTCATTTCTGCAACCCAAAACAAAACATTTGTTTTGTGCACTTGCCAATATTGCTGTGGAAGGAATGAAGCCTGCTGATTTTGCATCCATGCTGCACAGCAAGTATAAAATTCATGCAGTGGCTATTGATTGGGAAAATATTCACGGCACAAGAATAACACCGCATGTTTATACATCAACAAAAGATTTGGATCGGCTGGTGAAGGCGGTGAGGGAGATAGCAGTATAAGAAACACAAAAGGCACAAGAAGGAATAAGGCACAAGTTGCAGTACTCAACTTGTACCTTTTTTTTCTATTTTTCTTTTTGAATTACGGCTATCATCACACCAAAATTTCCATCAAGCTGAGTCCGGTTTTTTTCAGGTAAATACATCCTGGAAACAAAACCATCGAGATATAATGCATTCTTACAACCAAGACTTTTAAAAAAAATTGCAAAGTCATAAAAATTCACCTCTTTTTTTGAAATCGAAAAGATGAGGTTGCCATCCGGTAAAATCCCAACGCCATTCCTTATATTAAGATTTGCCGAGCCTTCTTTAAATAATGGGTTGATTTTACCATCTGTTAAAAGTAAAGGGCCTGATTGGGTGGCATACTTGATGTTTGCGTGGTAACTGAAATCATCTGTTTTACAGATAACTGCTTTGCTGTTATCTGTTATATAAAAAACTCCATTGGGTTGGGTATAAAAATTTCCGGTTCCTTTTAATGTGTTCAATTTTTTCAGCAACTTATTGTTCTCAATATAGAGGCCAAGCGGTGAATTATCTTCTTTATACATCCCTCCATTCATGGCAAAGACAAGATGAGTTTTTCTTTTTTGGAGCCATTGTTTTAAATTCTGAATGCTTTTAAATGGAATATTGTTTTCATCTTTCCAGTAAAATGAAAGGTTTTGTTTTTGAGGATCGCTAATGAATGAAACAAAAGATGCTTCTTCCTGGTTGCTGTGAAGAGTAATACTGCACAGGCTGGTCAAAAGGAGCAGGGCGGTCAAAAATAAAAATATCTGCTTTGATTTTTCCTGAGTATGCATAGTTGGATGATTGCCGGGGATATTCAATTCTTCGTAGATTGGTTTTCTATGATTTTCCATAAACAATTTTTGTAATTAATCTTACCTTTCATCTCTAAACAACAACTCAATGAAATCATTCTTCATTATTGCCATATCTTTTTTTATTGCAGCATCCGCTTCTGCTCAGGCAAAAGATACCAGCAAACCTGTTCCAGAACTGAAGCCCGCAATTGATCCTGCCAAACCAGAAATACAAACTCCATCCAAACCGGAAGTGTATGACAAAAACCTGCGAAGGGAGTGGAAAGATATTCCTGAAAAAGTAAAAGCCAGTTTTATCAAACGCTATCCCAATGGCAAACTGATTAGGTGGATCAAAGCACGGGATATTTTTATGGCCGAGTTTGAAATGTTCGGCAAAAAACAATATTCATCGTTTAATAAAGAAGGAGAGGAGATGAATTAAAAGAACTATTGCTGAAGTGCTTCGAACTAAGAATGCTGTTTGTTTTTATGCTAATTTTCCGCCTGATACCTGCTTATGTATTTACTTGTAAAACTGCTTACCCATTTTACCATCTGGCTTACCTGTAAGCGGTTTGCTGTTTATAACAAATCTGTTACACAAATTCAAACGCCGTTAATCATTGGATGCAACCATCCCAATTCATTCCTGGACGCCATACTCACCGGTGCACAAATGAAAAAGCGTGTGCATTTTCTCACAAGGGGCGATGTGTTTAAAAATAAATTCGTCATTGCCATTATGAAATCGGTCAACATGATTCCGATTTACAGAATACGGGATGGAAAAGATAACCTTAGTAAGAATGATGTTACGTTTGAAATGTGCAGGGAAATTATTAAGCGTGGCGAACATGTGCTCATTTTTGTAGAAGGATTTTGCCAGCATCAAACCAGTTTGCAAACACCTTTAAAAAAAGGGGCGCCCCGTTTGCTGCTGCAGGGCCGGAAGGATGAGATAGATGTTCAACTGCTGCCCGTGTGGGTGGAGTACAATTCTTTCTCAGCATTTCCCAAACAAATTGATATTTACTTCGGCAATGTTTTTGGAAAAGATATTATTAATGACGGGGATGAAAATGGCGCTGTAATGCAAAGCATCAACAAAGAAACGGAACGCCAGCTGTTGCAACTTTCAGCAAATAAAAATCCCGGCAAAAAACAAAACAGCAAAAATTTGTTGCTGCTGCCGGCAATGCTCGGTTTCATGGCCCATGCATTGCTGGTGCTACCCATTCATTTTTTTGCCAAACAAATAAAAGAAGATATTCATTATGACAGTGTAATGTTTTCTGCTATTGCATTGCTTTACCCCATTTACCTGCTATTGCTGGCAGGCATTATTTTTTGCACAGCAGGCTGGCTGTGGGCATTGATTAGTATTTTGAGTTTACCTTTACTGGCAAGAGCATATACACTCTGGAAATAAAAACATTCTTATGAACAAAAAACTGCTGGCTGGTTTACAGATTATTATGTATGCCGGTATGGTTACAGTAAATGCATTAGCCAATATTTTGCCAATTAATGGATTAAATACCGGCGAAGTGAGCGCCCTGTTTGATAACCGTTTTGTGCCCGCAGGATTTACATTCAGCATGTGGGGTATTATTTATTTATTCCTTTTTGCATGGGTGGCAGCATCAGCAATCATATTGTGGAAGGGAGATGAAAAGGAACCTTTGTTTGAACATGTAAAAAGGATTGCCCCATTGTTTTTAATTACCTGTATTTTAAATGCCGTTTGGATTTTTCTATGGCATTATCTGCAAATCGTTTTTACTTTGATTGTAATGCTTTGGTTACTCAGAACCCTCATTGCTATATACAGAAAAATGCAATTGCACCGCAACATCATTACCGGTGTTAACCTGTGGACTTTATACGCACCGTTTGTAATTTACCTCGCCTGGATTTGTGTGGCCACTATTGCCAACACTTCTGCTTTGCTGGTGCATGTTCAATGGAATGGTTTTGGAATGGATGCATGGATATGGAGTTGCATCATGATTGTAATTGCTTTTTTGTTAACTGCAGGTTTTACTTATTGGCGTGGAGAGCTTGCATTTGGATTGGTAACAGCATGGGCATTGTATGGAATTTATAAAGCACAATTGGGTAATAGTGAGATGGTGGGTTACACTGCATTAGGCGGAAGCATGCTTTGTTTGGTTTTTGCAGTGCTTGGATTTTTAAAGTGGAACAGAAAAACACCGCTGGAAGGAATTATTTAACGGAGTTTCTTTACTACGTATGTTTTTCCGATACGATCGTGCAGGGCACGGAACTTTTCATCTGTAAGAAGAAAAATAATTTCTGTGATGAATAATGCCGCAAGCAAAATTGCATAAACAGCCGCCCAGCTTACCCCATCAGAAAGAGAATTGAACAGGTTGGGCAGAACAGAGTTCTCTGTATCATAAATATAATAGTAGTAAACAGTAAAACAAATCATGGTAAACTGCAAAGCGAAATAAAGAATGTTTCGTAATACTACATTGCTGAGTGTTAACTTTTCCAGGTCATAGTTGACCACTTTAATCCCCAGTGCCATTTTTCCAACCGAAGCCCCGTAGATATATTCCATCACCGGTTGATAAAACAGAGGAAGCAGGGATGTAAAAGCAACCAGGTAAGGAGAGCCCCATTGGGCTGTTACAGCGCTTAATATAAAAGAAAACACCCGCAGAATAATACCATCAATAAAACGGGCGCCAAAGCGTGACCAGAAACCAACAAATTTATAATCCGGCTCCTGGAAATCATCCAGCAGGCTTTCTTCTGTTTGCATTTTATGGATTTACGGGAATGGTTATAAGATCATTTGTTTTCTTTACCACATAAGTTTTGCCAACACGGTCATGTAAGGCTCTGTACTTTTCATCAGTGAGTAAAAAAATCAATTCAGCAATATAAAAAACAATGATTGACAGGCCATATACCAAAACAATGGCAAGCTGTGGCGTGAAAATATCTGATAAACTTCTGAAACCACCAATATCAGACTCATTAAAATCATACTTGTTATAAAACTCTATGAAGATATTTGCGATTTGGAAAGCGAAATAAAAAATATTACGGAGAACTACATTGCTGATGGATAATGGCTGCAAGTCATAATTTACAATTTTAATACCGAGGGTCATCTTGCCAACTGTTGCACCAAATTTATATTCTAAAAAAAAGCGATACAAAAGAGGGATGACTGCCACAACAATAATCCCTGCGCTGCTATTAATAAAATTAATGACATAAGAAATAATGATACCTCCCACCCATAAGATGAGCCCGTCAATAAAAAGTGCCCCAAGACGTGGCCAAAAGCCAACATATTGATAGTGGGGTTGTTCAAAATCGTTAAGAAGGCTTTCGTTTGGCTCCATTGCGTGTGTTTGGTAAAAACGAATTTAAGAGCTGGAAAGCAGAGTTTCAAATTTTGTAAAACCAATAAAAAAGCAACCGCTGAGGGTTGCTTTGCAAAAAAAGTCGATTGAAGAATTATTGTATGATAAAATTAATACTGATTACTTTTTTTCTGCTGCCTTTTGAGTTACCGTACCCGCCGCCATTGCCGCAACGTGGCCTGTTATTATCATCAGCAGCAATTGAAATTTCCACTTTATCGGTGCCCAGGAATTTTCCTGCTGGCGTATAAGTATAAGTCATGGCACTGATGTTGCTCACGAACAGGGCTTTGTGCAGGTTGGGAAATAGAATTCCGTCTGCCCGTAACCGCTGCTGATTGGAAATATAAAGTGGAAGTTAAGAACTAAAGTTCAGCGATGTACGTCCTGCCCGAACAAAAGCTGAACAGAATTACAAATGTTCATTGTTATTCCGTCTGCCCAACTTGCACAAAACCCCATGTTGTGCGTAGTACTTTGAATAATTAAAAAAGGCTGTCAAACAAATGACAGCCTTCTGTTTATTCCTTTTGTGGACTTAGACGTGTCCAGATTTTTATAAGAATAATAATTGAGAGAATGAACACAATAGAAAATAGAACTTCGGTAAAAGTATTGAGGCTATGTGTCAATTTTAACACAGTCGCAATAATTGAGATTGCAAGCCAAATAAAAACAATATAAATAGATTTAATCTTTTTCATATGATAAATGTTTAATAAAATTAACGACGACATTGTGTCGCATTACAACCACATGCTGCAGCAATAAGAAGCATAACTTGAGGTTGAGTGTCAACTGCAATACAAGACCAGAAACCATCACAAAATTCATCTTTCTCTGCCTTATAACAAGCTGAAAAGCTTTCTCCTGGTTCTCTCTGACAAAATCCAGTGCCTCCATGATTACCATGACAATCAGTAACTTGTATAATCCTATATTCGGCTTCATTATAACCCAACTGAGAATAACTTTGAATGCCGTTTTCAATATTTATTAATGCTGCTTCGTTGTTGTTTGTAACAATGATTTGCCCATTATTTTTATCAAAAACTTTTCGGCCAAAAAGAAATTCACTATTAATTTGGAATACGCCCTTAATAAAACTTCCTTTAACAGAATAATACTTTTCTGGGGATTCTTCAAACCGCATCATTGCAATAGTTATACCTTCATTTTTGTTTTCAAAAATCCTTATAGAGTTTTCCAAAATTTTTGAAGACACTTTTTGATACACACCAGTTGATTTAGTGAGTGCGGAGAAAATCATGTCTCGTTGTTCTTGATTTGGCTCAACATTAAAACTTGATAGTCCGTATGCTTGTTTTAACGAACTAATCAATTTTGAATCTTTGTCTTTGTCAAATGTTGGTATTTCTGCTTCATTTTTTTGGCAAGCTGCCATTGTAATGACTAAAAGTCCAAATAATAGTTTCTTCATAATTTTAAAATTTTTGTTTGCACAAAAGTAAAATGTCCGACTCCGATAATATTGGAGTTATAAATTTTCTTCAAAAAATTTTATCTTGAACCTACCACTGACTTCATAATAATAAGTGTTTTTGAATTTGTCGTACTTGATGGGTGCTCCTAAGTCTTTCATAACACTAATATATTCATACAATGTACTCTCAGATATTTCTAATTTATCTGCAAGTTCTTGAGGCGTTCCAGTAGCTCTTCTTGCGATTAGGTAGTCTATCCTTGTAAATCTGTCAAAAAATTTTTTGGGCATGACGGTCGTTTTAGATAGTATTACGCACAACAGATGCATTGGTTGCCTGTTTACTGATGCTGATGCCTGAGGATGGATTGCTGTATTGATTTAAATTGAGCTGATAGGTTTGATCGGCTGCCAGCGCCACATTGAGTGTGATGGTTTCATCTTTTGCAATTTTTTCTTTTTGGCAGGCTGCCAGGAACATCAGCACCATCAGTGGTAAGAAACGTAGTGGTTGTTTCATAACAGTAAGTTTAAAGGTGATTAAAAAGAACAGGTTAAAGTTAGTGAGAATAATGATGAACGAATGTTAAGGCTAATTAATCTTTTGAGGTGCTAAGAGTAGTAGTGAGCTAATCTGTAGAGAAAGAAATCTAATGACTATCCGCTATTTGGAATTGAGCAATACCAAGGGTTCGATAATGTGGCGACCAATAGTCTATCAAATA
>JAIEQM010000092.1 GCA_019747705.1 Chitinophagaceae bacterium
AATCAGGATTAAAAAAGCATATCTTATCCCTGCTTTTTTAACCAAAATGAGTCAACCAAAATCAGGACGAGGCAATAGGCAGTTGTTACCACCACATTCCTGTCTTCATACACCGTACGTGTATCTGTATGCCCAATGGCAAGGTTATCCATAAACGCTTTGCTTTTTAAAGAATTGTAAAGACCCCTGATGGTGGCATAGGTTTGTTTGGGTGCAGAGGAGTAAGTGGTTTTTACAGTGGGCCGCACACTGCCTGTAAATACATCATTGGCAGTGGCATTGCCTGCCACATCTCCGGCAGCAGCGAAAAGCACCGGCGCTGCAGTTTCTTCTGTTGCTGCTGAATCAATTGCAAATGCGGTTCCGTTTGTATTGCGCAGTAAAATTTTATGCCCGCCGGGTGTGATATAGTACACATAAGGCTTGCTGGTAGTATCTGTTAATGAATTTACCCTTGCGGTTGTATCCTTATTAGTTTTTTGATCAATGATCCTGTTAATGCGGCTGGAGCTGCTGCAGGCAGTTAATGCGATGCACAGAATGAGTTGGAGTGTTTGTTTCATAATGGAGAGTTGGGATGAAGATGGTTGATAAAAATAATATTCGTGTTTGCAAAACGCAGGTGCGAAGTTTTACATTGTTTCAAATAATTACAATTCATATAAATATGTAATCACACAAAAGCTACAGCGTTTTTTTTATTTATGCAATACCTCAAACCGGGTATAGTGTTTTATTTTTTTAAAAGGTGTTTTCACTATTGACATTGAGCAAAATGTTTCAGAGCTTAGATGCCTGAAACACAGCTCAAAATTCTCCTCTAAACCATCCGTTCCCATACCAGCACATTGTTTTGAACAGCATGCGCTTTACTGTGCAGGCGCCTGTTTATAAACGTAAAGCAACAATTGAAAAAAAACATAACAGCAGTAACTAAACTAAGAACAATGTTGAAGCATAATACCTGCATATAGAAAACTGATAAAACCGGAAAGCCGAAAACGGGATAAAAGAGTAGGCAATAAAAACAAACACCATGGCCTGGACAACTGATAAAAGAGCCTGCAAGGCTTTATACTTTTCACTGCAGCGTGCCAATCAAATTGATTTGCTTACTGAGTTTGATGAAGCCGGCAAGCTCACCATGAAAGACCTGCTGTTTTTCAACGTACATGCAAGTGATGATATGCGGAGGCAGGAAGCTGTTATCCTTTCCTTCCGTTTAAACAATGAGTTTGTACGCATTTACAAAGCAAAGTTTGAAAAAAATGAAACTGAAGCTTCGGCTATTTCAAAGATGACGGAACTTCTTTTACAGGGCGCTAAAACAGTGGAAGACCTTTCTGATGTGGTGGATGCCTGCTATAAGTTCAGGGATGAGCAAAAAGCAAATAACAATTAACTGTTGAACATGAAATAATCATTAAAAATCAGCAGCCTGGCTTTACACCAACCGGGATGATCATTTTTAATGGTTATACTATCCCGCAGATGACGGGACAAGTTGTGACAAAAATTTAAAATAAAAATGAACACATGAAAAAAATACTCCTGCTTCTTATTATTTGGTTGACTCCATTTTTCATGCAGGCGCAAAACGCTGATGTAATTAAATGGCTCAAAGAATATTATTCAAAAATTGATCCTTCATCCAATATTGACAGTTTAACGGAAGCTGCTGTAAAAAACATTTATGCCGTTAACATCCATGATGCAGATTTGATTTTCAAAAATATTCAACGCCTGCTGTCCGGGTCAAAAGGCAATTATCATTTTTTAAGAGACCTGAATATAAAACCCAAAACATTCCAGGCCGACAGTTCTGCTGCTGCTTTGGGGTTTGAATACAAATATGATAACAGCTGGTCTAAAACTAAAAAAACAGGGAATGCGCTTTTTATCCAGGATTATTCATTGTCATTGAATGGCAATGTTGCCTTTAAGCGAAACCTCAACCCCAATAATTTTTTAGAATCGGGTATCAGCTACAACGGATCTTTTAGCTGGGGCGGACAGCCCATGGAAATTTCAGAGGAAACTTCCGTGCTCATTGAAACACTGGAAGACTCCATACTGGAACGCAGAAAAAAGAAGCTACCCTATATGGATTTGTATCAAAAAGCCAACAGCTTTATTACTGTATCGGATCAGTTTTATATTGGTGGTAAACTCAAACTGGCTTTTGAATCCAACCAGGATTTTTCCAAAACACAATTTGCACCGGGTCTGCTTATAGGTATTGGCGCCAAAGGCTGGAATGAACATGAAGCACTGCGTTATTTTAATATACTGGATTACCCGTTTGCTTTAATTCGGTTGCTCACGGGCACTGATGATCACTTTAATGTGTATGGCGCCACCTTCCCGTCATTCCTGGTGGGCCTTGATTATGTAATTCCTCAAAAAGACTCTGTTCGTAAACTGCTCACCGGCACTACCAATCCGTTTCAGCGTGTTCGGTTTGAAGTTGCATTTAAAACCAGGGTGGCACGTATTGGTAAAGAACTGCTCAACTTCAGCTCCAGTTACAGATGGTACAATGAAATCAATGCTGCTCAAAACATTAAAAACAATAATCTTGCTTCCTCTGTTTTTTTTGTGGCAGCCATTGAAAGCAACACCGGTTTTTTTGTGAGTTATACCACCGGTAAACTTCCGTTTGACCGGAGAAAAGACCAGGTGTATGCACTGGGGTTCAAATATGATTTGGGCAACAGTAAAAAGTAATGATTATTTATTTGCAGATGTGATTCATTGAAGGTGAAGCATCATTGCCAATGAAAAGGTATAAATATTTTATACCAGGACTTATTATTTACGCCACCAATCGTCCTCTTCGTCATCATGATCTTCCCTGTTAAATCCATAATTGTACGGATTACCATTTTCATCATCATAGTTTTTATCTAAGTGATAGGGATAATACTTCATCCAGTCGTTACCATATTTGCGTTGGATATGCTGCACTTCAATTGCAAGCGCTCTTGCCCTTTCTTCTTCCGGCGACAGTTCTTCATCACTCATACCGGCAAACATTTCTGCAAAGAGTGCACAATGACAGTAGCTGCCCAGTGCACAGGTATAATGTGCAGCACCGGGTTTGCACAATTCAAAGAAACCCGTATGCCATTGTTTGAGTTGAATATCCTGGTTCCAGTTGTTACGGATGGTTTCATATTGTATATCTTCAGGAACTTCTGTTTGTAAAACGAAATGCCAGTTATGTGCGTCTAATAATTTTTTCAATGCTTCCAGTAAGGTATTTACCTGGGCCTCATTGAGCAGGTGCACAGGCGGCAGCATTTCCTGCGTAATACCCGTGTACTCCTGCAGGTTGCGGATGGGCGCTGTTTGTTCTTCTTCCTCATTGGTTTTCCAATCACTGAGGTTGAGTTCCTGTTCAATAAACGGGGAGCTGATGTTGCTGGTGGCATCAGCAAGATCGGTGAGGAGTTGGGAGAGATAGAGGTGCATAGGACGTATTTTTATTGCAGATTTGATAGTGTTTCCGCTATGAGCTAAGTTAGGATTTGATTCCCTACTTAGATATGTGCATTGTATAAACAGATCCTTCACTGCGTTCAGGATGACAGGAAGCCTACTGCACCTTCGCCAGCACCTTATTCCTGGCTATTAAACAGCCGCCCATTACACCAGCTTTTTCACCCAGCCTGGAAAGCTTTACCTGTGTGTCATTGTTTACAAGAGAGAGAGAATATTTATTGAGTGCACTGCGTGCAGGTAAACGTAAATAATCACCTGTTTCGGCAAGGGTGCCACCCAAAATCACCAGTTCAGGATTAAAAAGATTGATGAGTACTGCTTTGAGGGATTCGTTTTTATAGGCCACATCCCGGCCAGCGATCATTATTAAACACTTCCATTAAAGTATGTGCCGTACCGATGGAGCTAAAGTTAGTAAACCACATGTGTTTCTCAATCACTTAAACTTAAACAGGGACAAAATCAAGCGTACTAAATAAAAAAGAAAAAGAATTTTGAAATTATTAATAACTCTAAATAATTTTCGCTTTCTTATTAATAAAACCGTTTATGGTGGAAATCAAGACTGCTGCTGAAAAAGCGCCCCTGCCATTGGCTTCTCTGGCGGGTATGTACCACACTGAGCTGCTGCAAAATATTCTTCCTTTTTGGGTAACGCACAGCAGGGATGAAACGAATGGCGGTTTCTTTACCTGTCTTGACCGTACCGGAAAAGTATATGATACCGATAAGTTTATGTGGTTGCAGGGCCGAGAAGTGTGGTGCTTTAGTTATATGTATAATAACGTGGAGCAGAAACAGGAGTGGCTGGATATGGCATTGCACGGCGCAGCGTTCATGGAAAAACATGGAAGAGATAAAGAAGGTAACTGGTATTTTTCTTTAACAGCAGAAGGTCAGCCATTGGTTCAACCTTATAATATTTTCAGTGATTGTTTTGCCACCATGGCTTTTGCAGCACTCAGCAAAGCAACAAAGAACGAACGCTACAAACAAATTGCACTCGATACGTTTGAGAATATTTTAAAACGCCGCCACAACTGGAAAGGTATTTACAGCAAAGCAGTACCCGGCACACGCTCTCTCAAGAATTTTTCTTTGCCCATGATTTTATGCAACCTCTCCCTGGAGCTGGAACATATTATTGGTGCAGAGCGTGTAAACAGTTTTATTCCTGAAGTGATACATGAAGTGATGGATGTGTTTTATCAGCCTGATTTGGGATTGATACTGGAAAACGTAAATGAAGACGGAACATTTGCTGATTGTTTTGAAGGAAGGGTGTTGAACCCCGGTCATGCCATTGAAGCCATGTGGTTTATTATGGATCTGGGTAAACGCTTGAAGGATGAACTGCTGATACATAAAGCATGTAAAATAATGCTGGATACTATTGAATACGGATGGGACAAAGAATATGGCGGCATCTTTTATTTTATGGATGTACAGGGTCATCCCACACAACAGCTGGAATGGGATCAGAAACTCTGGTGGGTGCATGTGGAAGCACTCGTAGCACTGGCAAAAGGATTTGCATTAACGGGTGATAAACGTTGTGAAGAATGGTTTTTAAAAATTCATGACTACACCCGGAGCCATTTTAAAGACAATGAGTATGGTGAGTGGTTTGGCTATCTCAACCGGCGTGGTGAAGTGTTGCTTGATTTGAAAGGCGGTAAATGGAAAGGATGTTTTCATATACCAAGAAGTTTATACCAGGTATGGAAAACACTGGAAGGATTGAAAAGCTGAAGACAGTTGTCATCCCGAACGCAGTGAGGGATCTGCCGGGGAAAATGCAGAAAGATGATACCATCAGATGTGCAAACGAGGGAGCGTATTTGCCCGTCCGAATGGCAAGGCCGGGCGGACGTCGAATGCCGAAGTTTTCATTCGGCATCGAGACTAAAACGTCCCGACACTTCATCGTTCCGTTTTCAATAATTGAAAAAGACCAAACAAAACTTGTATCAAGAGAAAATAATTAATGCCTTTAAAACAAATTATACTGCTGCTTTTCATAACTGCATCTGCACATGCACAAACCGTGCTGCGTACAGATGTATTGGTGATAGGCGGCGGCGTGGGCGTCAGTGCTGCAGGCATACAAGCTGCACGTATGGGTGTAAATACTATCATTGCTGAACCTGCTGCATGGCTCGGCGGTATGTTTAGTGCAGCAGGTGTGGCAGCGTTTGATGGCAACCATAATATGCCATCCGGTATCTGGGGTGAATTGCGTGAACAATTGTATAAAGTATATGGCGGACCTTCTAAAGTTGCAACAGGCTGGGTAAGTAACACTTTGTTTGAACCGCATGTGGGCGACAGTATTATGAAAACATTTGCTGCTGCATTGCCATCACTCAAAGTATTGTATTACTATCAATTTAAAAAAGCAATTGTAAATAATAAAAAAGTTACAGGCGCTGTGTTTGTTGATGCAAAAACAAAAAAGCAAATCACCATCCTTGCCCAACAAGTTATTGATGCTACTGAACTTGGTGATGTAATGGCAAGCGCCGGCATTCCTTTTGATATGGGAATGGAAGCCAGCAGTATAACGGGAGAAAATGTAAATGTGCCGGAAAGCAATGACATTATCCAGGATATAACTTATGCTGCTATTTTAAAAGATTACGGTAAAGGTGCAGACAGAACCTTGCCCAAGCCAGCCAACTATGATCCGATGGAATTTGATGGCTGCTGTAATGAGTTTTGCAGCAAACCGGAGAAACTCACCAGCAATGTAACTGCACAAAAAATGCTGGACTATGGTAAACTACCCAATGGTAAGTATATGATTAACTGGCCGGGCAAAGGCAATGATATTTATAGTAACATGATTCCCATGAATGAGCATCAACGCACTGCCGCCATTCAAAAAGCAAAAGCAAAAACCATCCGTTTTATTTATTTTTTACAAACACAATTTGGATTTAAACAGCTGGGTTTAGCAGATGATGAGTTTCCAACAACAGACCATTTACCATTAATACCCTATCACCGTGAAGGAAGAAGATTGAAAGGAATTGTTCGTTTTAAAATTCAGCACATTGCTGATCCGTTCAATCAAACAGAAGCTTTGTACAGAACAGGTATTGCTGTTGGTGATTATCCGATTGATCATCACCATCGTGAAAACGCAAAAGCGCCGCAGCATTTAGGCTTCTATCCTGTTCCTTCATTTAATGTTCCATTAGGTGCATTGATACCGCAAACACATGATGGAATTATTATAGCAGAAAAAAGTATCAGTGTAAGCAATGCAGTAAACGGCACAACAAGATTGCAACCATGTGTAATGATGACCGGTCAGGCCGCCGGCGTGCTGGCGGCCCTGGCTGTACAACAAAAAACAAATGCAAGAAATATTTTAATAAGAGAAGTACAACAACAATTGCTCAACAACAAAGCTTACATCATGCCCTACTTTGATGTAAAGACCACGCATCCGCATTTTAATTCGATTCAGCGTATTGGAGCAACAGGAATATTAAAAGGCAAAGGCGAACCTTTTCAATGGGCCAACCGCACCTGGTTTTATCCGGATAGCGCTGTTGCCACTGCTGTATTTATCAAGGATATCGGCCCCTTCATCAAGTTGCAATATTTCAGCAATTCATTTCTTACCATTGATGATGCCATACGTATTGTAAAACAGCTGGGCTTTATCTACAGGATAAACAATGAATTTGATTTTACAAGTTTAGCAATCACAAAACAGCAAATCAAAAACAAATGGAGTGAATGGAAGTTGAAAGCATTTGATGAAAACAGGTACATCACAAGAGCAGAGATAGCAGTACTGCTGGATGGGGTAATCAATCCGTTTCAATTAAAACCAATCAATCATAAAGGAGAATTTGTTTACTGAGTCTTTGTTCAGTTCAGGTAAAAGGTTGAGAAAAAGATTAATCATTCACCACCATCTCCAGCACACCACCCTGCATCAACTGCTGATGTGTAATACTCCGCACAGGAATTTCTTTACCATTCAGCTTCACCCGTTCAATAGCACTTGATTTTTTTACAGAACGGCGAATCACTTTCACCTGTAATTGCTTTTTATTCGGCAGTTGAATAATGGCATCATCAATCAACGGAAAACCAAATACATATTCTCCGTCTGCAGGATTCATGGGATAAAAACCCAAACAAGTCCAGATATACCAGGCGCTCATTTGCCCGCAATCATCATTGCCCACCAAACCAGCAGGACCTGTTTTGTACATACTGTCTGCAACAATCTTTATCCATTTTGCAGCTTTTTGCGGAGCGCCCAAAGCGGTGTACATATAAATAATGTGATGACTCGGTTCGTTGCCATGTGCATACTGTCCAATCAATCCTGTAACATCAGCGCTTGTGTTTTCGCCATGCAACTCAGATGGTGCGGTGAATAATTCGTCAAGCTTTGCAATTAATTGTTCTTTACCTCCAAAGAGTTCAGCAAAACCACTCACATCATGCGGTACAAAAAAACTATGCTGCCATGCCGTGCCTTCAATGTATTGCCCTTCAAAACCATGTTCGCTTAACAAAGGGTCAAATGGTTCAATGAATTGGCCGTTACTGTTTTTGCTACGCATAAATCCTGTTTGTGCATCAAATAAATTTTTATAACTCATCGCACGTTTCATAAACAAGTTATAATCATCCATCTTGCCCAGTTTCTTTGCCACTTGTGCAATACACCAGTCATCAAAGGCATACTCCAATGTAATGGTTACACTCCATCAATGTTTATCCTGCGGTAAATAACCGTATTGAATATATTCAGGCGTTCCTCTTTGATTTTGAAACGCACTCTTATGCATGGCTTTATAGGCTTTGTTGTAATCAAATCCTTTGATGTTTTTTAATATCGCATCTGCAATGATGGGTATACTGTGATAACCCGTCATGGTATTGGTTTCCCACGTACTTAAATCCCACACAGGCAACAGACCATTATCTTCATATAACTGCAGCATGCTGTTGATCATATCAGGCAATCGTTCTGTTTGCGTGATGGTGAATAAAGGATTCAAAGCACGAAATACATCCCACTGACTAAAGACCGTGTATTTGTTTTTTCCTTTAGTGAATTTTAGCTGTTTGTTGTCGTGAGTTTGATAGACTCCATCTGCATCGTTGCTGATGAGTGGCGCTAAACAGGTGCGGTAAACTGAGGTATAAAATTTAGTAGCGAGTTCTTTGTTGTTGGTGTTGATTTTTATTTTCTGCAATTCTTTTTCCCATAATTTTTCTGCTGCTTTACTTACACTGTTGAATTGTTGTGCATTGTTTTTATTCAGTTCAATCAATGCTTTCTCTGAGCTTACCGTGCTTAAAGAAACTTTTACCAGTAATGGTTTATTGGTTGCAAACTGCAAAGCCAGCTTCAACAGTTTACCATCAGCTCTTTTTGCAGTATGTGCTGTATCATCAATGAAGAAATAGTTTTTGATGGCTGATGAAAAGCGTGCAGCAAAATAAACCTTCTGTCCTTTGGCCCATCCGGTGCTGTAGCGGTAACCAACAATAGTGGAATCATTCACCATCTGCAGCATACCGTTGGTTGACTGATCCCAGTTGATACGAAAGCCCATATCAAAACGCAGCCATCCTTCTTTACCCGGAAAAGTGTAACGATGAAAACCGGTTCGTTCATTAGCCGTTAGCTCACATTTTATTTGATTGCTCAATGCAACTGAATAATAGCCTGGCCTTGCACTTTCATCAGCATGCGAAAAAGGAATTTTTATTTTTTCTTTTCTGATGTTGCTGGTATCTGTTAATGGAAGTACAGATATATCACACCAGTCACCAATACCTGTACCGCTCAAATGCATATGACTGAAACCTGCAATAGCACCGCTGCTGTAATGATAACCGGCGCACCAGTCCCATCCTTCATCGCCATTATCCGGACTTAACTGCACCATTCCAAACGGAACCACTGCACCGGGATATACATGCCCGTGTCCGCCTGTGCCGAGAAAGGGGTCAACATATTTGGTGAGTTGCTGTGCAGATACGAAGAAAGAATGAAGAAATGTTGTTAGAAAAATTAAATATTTCATCTTATGAAATTCGTAAATTGAAGATTGCCATCGCAGATACTGTAAATATAGTTTCTAATATCTTTTATTAACTTTCCTGTTTTTACTTCATACTACAACCAAACTTGTGAGCGAACAACAACCCTCAAAACGAAGCCCTGTTTACTGGATACCCACCACCTGGTTTGCCATGGGCTTACCCTTTGTAGCATTGGCAGCTGCCAGTTCCATTATGTATAAAAACCTGGGTATTTCTGATTCAAAAACCGCCTTTTGGACATCGCTGATTATGTTTCCGTGGACATTAAAGCCGTTGTGGGGGCCTTTTCTGGAAATGTTTAAAACCAAAAAGTTCTTTGTTTATACGTCGCAGATTTTTACTGGAGCATTGTTTGGTTTGGTGGCGCTTTCATTACATGCTTCTTCCTTCTTTTGCATTTCCATTTCCATATTGGCCATTATTGCCATTAGCGGAGCTACGCATGATACAGCGGCAGACGGTGTTTACTTAAATGAACTCACTCCAAAACTCCAGGCAAAATATGTGGGCTGGCAGGGAGCATTTTACAATATTGCCAAAGTAATGAGTGGTGGTGTGCTCGTGTATTTGGCGGGTGAACTTGAAAAGAAGACGGGCATTGTAAATGCATGGAGTATTGTTATGTTTTTGTATGGCATCATTATGATTGCACTTGGTATTTATAACAGGATGGTGCTGCCCGCAGGTGGTTCCTCTAAACAGGTACACTCTTTTAAAGAAGGAATGAATACATTGAAAGATGTGATCATCACCTTCTTTCAAAAAAAGTACATCTGGTATGGTTTAGTATTTATTGTGCTGTATCGTTTTGCGGAAGGGCAGGCAATAAAAATTACACCATTGTTTTTTAAAGCGGCAAGAGCAGATGGGGGGCTTGGTTTATCCACTTCACAAATTGGCGTATTGTATGGTGTGTTTGGCGCTATTGCATTTGTGCTGGGTTCTATTACCGCAGGTTATTTTGCATCCAGCAAAGGGTTAACCAAAAAAACATTGTTGATTCTTTGCACCTTTTTTAATGTGCCCTTTGCTGCTTATGCTTATCTCGCCATTACAGTTCCCACCAATGTTTATATCATTGGCGCTGCAGTTGCTGTTGAGTACTTTGGTTATGGTTTTGGATTTGTGGGTTTGATCTTATTCATCATGCAGCAAATTGCGCCGGGCAAATATAAAATGGCGCATTATGCTTTTGCAGGCGGGTTGATGAATTTGGGTTTTATGATTCCTTCCATGATCAGTGGCTTTGTAAGTGATTATCTGGGCTACAAAGAATTTTTCATCTGGGTTTTGATATCAACCATTCCTGCATTTTTAATTACATGGTTAGTACCTTTAAAACCGGTGGAGGAAGAAGTAACTGAAGAATCAATAGAAGCGGAGTGATGAAGATGAAATACAGTTTTATGTTACCGGCTTATGTGCAAGTATTATCGTTCCTTGCGTCGCACACATCAGGGCATCTGCAAAAATCGTCACTTTTTAAATTATAATCTCTGAGTACTTGAAAAAACCGAATATGATGAGAAGGATTCTTTCAAAAATGCGAAGCATTTATTCCTCTGCATTCTCAGCTTCTCTGCGTGCAAAAAAATCTCACGCAGAGGGTATGAGGGCGCAGAAAGAAAGGACAATTTCATTGTCACTTGTAAAACAACTTTTTTACTTTTTACTTTCCCCGTTTTTCAAGCAAAGGCACAACAAACCTGGGATTCATCTTTCCGTTATTATTATTACGACCAGAAGTTAACAATGTTTGACCTGATGCCCACACCCAAAAATTCGATCATTTGGTTGGGCGACAGCATTACCGATATGGGCGAATGGAATGAATTGTTTCCAAATTATAACACCCTCAACCGTGGCATCAGTTCAGATATCACATTTGGCGTTTTAAACAGGATGTATGAAATCATCAGGCACAAACCCAAAAAAGTATTCATCATGATTGGTATTAATGATATCAGTCGCAACATACCTGATGAAGTGATTGTAAATAATTACCGAAGAATGATTGACAGCCTGCAACTCAAAACTCCTTCCACCAAAATTTATATGCAGCGTGTATTGCCCACCAACAATACATTTACGATTTTTAAAAATCATCAAAACAAAAACGAACACATTCTTTTTGTAAACGGCCAACTAAAAAAACTGTGTGCAGAAAAGAATGTTACCTATGTTAATTTGTACGATGCTTTTTTAATTTCAGAAAGGAAAATGGATCCGAAATACACCAATGACGGATTGCATTTAACCGGAGAGGGCTTTTTAAAATGGAAAGAGGTGTTGATAGAGTTAAAAGCAATGTAGAAGCTTTTTTGCTGAATAAAGAAAGAATTGACGAAATGCTGAATTACTATTGTTAAATTAATAAATAAAAGCCCGGCCTCCCTCTGCCTTTAGGAGAGGGAATGAGGGTGAGGTTGAACTATATGCTCATAACAGGAACCTTCATCGACGAAATATCCCACGACATCCCCCATCAAAACTGGGGCGCCAAAGAATGGGAGCAGGATTTTCTGCACATGGCTGCCATGGGTATTGATACCGTAATCATGATACGCAGCGGCTACAGAAAATTTATCACCTATCCATCTGCCTACTTAATCAAACAGGGTTGTTTTGCACCACCCGTTGATTTAGTTGAATTGTTTCTGACACTTGCTGATAAATACGGGATGAATTTTTATTTCGGTTTGTACGACAGCGGTAAGTATTGGGACAGCGGTGATATGCACCATGAAATTGAGCACAACAAATTTGTAATTGATGAAGTCTGGCAGCGGTATGGTCATTACAAATCATTCAAAGGTTGGTATCTCAGCATGGAAATCAGCCGTAAAACAAAAGGTGCAATAGAAACATTTTCATCTTTAGGAAAACAGTGTAAAACTATCAGTAATGGATTGCCCACTTTTATTTCGCCGTGGATAGATGGAAAGAAAGCCCTACTTGCTGCCAGCGGGCAAATCAAAAAGGCAGATGCTGTAAGTATTGCAGATCATGAAAAAGAATGGAATGAAATTTTTGATGGCATTCATACCGCAGTAGATGCCGTAGCATTCCAGGATGGGCATATCGATTACAATGAACTGGAAGATTTTTTTTCTGTAAATAAAAAACTGGCTGATAAATATGGTATGCAATGCTGGACGAACGCAGAAAGTTTTGACAGAGATATGCCCATCAAATTTCTGCCCGTAAAATTTGAAAAACTTAAACTCAAACTGGAAGCAGCAAAACGTGCCGGTTATGATAAAGCCATTACATTTGAATTCAGCCATTTTATGAGCCCGCAATCCATGTACACATCAGCCCATCATTTGTACAATAGATACAGGGAATATTTTTTAAAAACAAATAACAGCTAAAATACAGATGACTTCAAACAGTGCTTCTGTGTTTTCTGTGGCAACAAACAATATGAAACATTTTCTTTTTTTACTTTTTACTTTTCACTTCATTACTTCCTGTGCACAAAAAAAAGAGGAAGGCATCCGTGGCGCCTGGATTACCAATGTAGCCAGCGATGCCCTGCGTTCAGAAAAAAACATTAAAGAAGCGGTTACACTTTGCAGGCAGAAAGGGCTTAACAATATTTATGTGGTGGTGTGGAATGGCGGTGTTACAATGTATCCCAGCAAATTGGTGGAATCTTATATCGGCATCAAACAGCATCCTGTGTACAATGGTTTCGATCCTGTCAAAACCATTATTGAAGAAGGGCATAAGCAGGGATTAAAAGTGCATGCGTGGTTTGAGTTTGGTTTTGCTTATGCATACAAAGACACTACCAAAAGCTGGAGTAAAAAATATCCGCATTGGGTTGGAAGAAACAACAAAGGTGAACTGCTTAACAAAAATGGTTTTTACTGGTGGAGCGCTCTTCATCCCGAAGTGCAAACCTTCATGAAAAAATTGGTGCTGGAAGTAGTAAATAATTATGATGTAGATGGTGTGCAGGGCGATGATCGTTTACCCGCCATGCCTGCAGAAGGAGGATATGATTCTGCGGCACTTTCATTATACAAACAACAAACAGGAAAAGATGCACCGCTTGATTATAAAGAACCCGCATGGCTGCAATGGAAAGCTGATCAACTGAGTGCATTTGGCAAAGTATTATACAATGAAGTGAAAAAAGCAAAACCCAACTGTATTGTTTCATGGGCGCCGGGTATTTATCCATGGAGCAAAGAACAATATTTACAGGACTGGCCTGCATGGCTCAACGGCGGTTATGCAGATTACATTATACCGCAGCTTTATCGTTATAATATTCAGGCTTATGAAAAAATAGTAAAAGAGTTGAGTGAAACTGTAACTGCTGAGCAGAAGAAAAAAATATTCCCCGGCATACTTACATCACTGGGTGATGGTTATTTAGTGAAACCGGAAATGTTGCAGCAAATGATAGAACTCAACCGTAAATATGGGTTTAACGGTGAGTGCATGTTTTATTTTGAAACCTTGAAGAAGCTGGATAAAATTTATTAAGGACTATCTAAAGCAGCACGCCCCGTAAGACACATCAAACGATATGGCAAGTGAAAAAATGAAAAAAGCAGGTTTGATAATTTGTTTGCTGATGGTAGCTGAGATCGTATCAGCACAAACTATTTTTCCCTTTGCATCAAAAAGCAACAGAGATTCTGTAACAGTTAAATTAAAAGACCAAATACATCAAACCATAAAGCTTCCGTTGAATGATTCCACTTCTCAAAAATGGATGGGCGCTTTCTGGGCAATGGAATTAATGTTGTACAAACCCGCTGGTTATGAAGAAAAAATTTCGTTACAGTTATCAAGACTTTCACAAATGGGCCCGGGTTTTCAAAGAGCTTTTTTTGAAATGCTTTATACACTGTATCCAAAAGAATTTGATGTGGAAGTGCATCCCATTGTTAAACAGTTGAAAAGCGATAAAGTAAAAGCCATGGCGCTGGAGTATCTGGCATTATCAGGCAAATCAGCTTTTATTGACCCGTCAGATAAATTTCTGCAATCAGAATATTATCTCCATTACAAATACATGCGTTCTAAAACGCAGCAACCTCTGCCATCAAAAAAAGATTTTCTGGATACTTCATTTCTACCAAATCAAACAGTGCTTTGCAGTTTTCAATCAACCAGCAGAAATATTCCCGGCTATTTAATGATTCGTTTAGCTGATGGCACATGGATGAAAAATGAAAAGGGTGAAGAACTGAAGTTCCCTCAACTGGCAAGAGCCATCAGCAATCTTCCATTCTATCTCACAAACGGAAACACACCACAGGGTTTGTATAAAATTACAGGAGTTGATACATCAGATAACAACTGGATTGGCCCCACAACTAATTTGCAAATGGTTATGCCGTATGAAAATAACAGTTCTGAATTTTTTGGAACAGCAACCGCATATGAAGCACATTACAATAATTTGCTGGGTACACATCTGCAACAGTTCATTGGTTTAAAAGAAAGTTATTGGGCTGGTAAAATTGGCCGCACAGAAATTATTGCACACGGCACTACTATCAATCCTGAATACTATAAACAACAAACGTATTATCCCAATACACCATCACTTGGTTGTTTGTGCAGCCCCGAAACATGGAATGAAAAAGGCGAATGCACTTACAGTGCACAGGCACAATGGATGAATTATATTTTGAAGCCTGAGCAACTGCCATCCTATCTCATTGTTGCCGAAGTGATTGATTTATAATAAAACGCATCTTATTCAGGCACGGTTTTAGCTGATTTACTTCGTAGTTTTAACATTTATACACTCTCATACAGGCTAACTTTGCATTTCGTTTCCAAAAACCCTCTGTAAACATAAAAACTTAAACCTGCTGCGCAATATCTTTTAATTAAAAAACGTTGTGGCGAATGTATTTGGTAAAACACAAAGCTTGTTTATTTTTGAAGCTTCTTAATCCGTTAAAAACCGTATCCATGAACAGTATCCGAAAATATCCTTTTCTGTCATCCGTATTATTGTTATTGTTTCTTCAGCTACCTGTTTATTATACTGGTAATGCAGCAACAAATAAAAGAAAGAGCCATCTTCCTGAAATTGAAAACGTAGCTGCATCTCCTGTAAAAAGTTTTGACGAACTGGTAAAGCTTACTGCAGACAGTATTTATAATGAAATGGATCTTTCCGGCAAAGGATTAGAAACCGAAGCGTTTGAACTGGCTTATAAAGGTTACAGTAAATTGTTGCAGGAAGGATTGGTAAACATTTCCAATATTCTCACCATTGCAGATTTTTCAAAATCATCTTCACAAAAAAGATTGTTTGTACTTGATATGGAGCATGGTGAAATTCTGTTCAACACGTTTGTAGCTCACGGGCGCAACAGCGGCTTGCATTATGCCACTTCATTTTCCAACAAACCTCAGTCTAATAAAAGCAGCCTTGGTTTTTACTTAACGCTTGATACCTATTATGGAGCCAATGGTTACTCATTAAAGCTGCGTGGTTTGGAAAAGGGTATTAATGATAAAGCCTATGACCGTGCTATTGTATTACATGGCTCTGATTATGTAAATAATTCATTTGCCAGCTCTAACGGGTTTTTGGGAAGAAGTTTCGGTTGCCCGGCAGTACCACGTAAATTAGCTGCGGGCATTATCAACACCATTAAAAATGGCTCCTTGTTTTTTATCTATTATCCGGCTAAAAATTACATTGATAAATCAACCATCCTGAACAGTTAATCAGCAAGTTCAGCAGTCAGGTTTTTTCCCGCCCGCAAGGCGGGATTTTTTTATGTTGCAATAAACCAGCATACCAACTGAATAAGAAAACCCATTACAAAACCAAAACCAACTTCAAAAGGGTAGTGATCGCTGGCTATTAAACGGCTGCTGCAGATAATGCCGCTCACAAAAACAACTGCAAGTAAAGGGAGGCTTTCTTCAATACGCCCGTGAAAAAGCAGCAGCATAAAAAAGCAAAACAAACTGCCTGCACCCAATGCATGCATACTTATTTTCATATAATTGTTGATAATAAGCGCTGCAGATGCGGTTATAAATAGTGTAAGTAAAAAGGCACGTAACTCTCCCGGATCATCTAATTGTTTGGAAACATAATAACTCCAGAAAAAAAATGTGATGCATGCCACATAAGGAATGATGCGTTCCTTTTGCGTACGCAATTGAATGGATTTAATAAAACCAAGACCTTTCAGCAGCAATACTGTTATGAGAGGAAGAAAAACCGAAGTACTGAGAATTCTTAAAAAAACTTTTAACCTGTCAAACGAATCCATGCCCAGGAAAATCAAATCATTTACATACAGTAAATACCAGCTTACCCACACAATAAGAAGCAATGGATGAAACAACCATGAAAAGAAAACGCCCAATGCTTTGATGAATGGATGGAGAGTATAATTTTCCAGCAGTTCGCCTTCTTCTGTTATTTCCAGTTCGCTCATAATTATAATTCTTTACGCAGCCTTGCCACGGGAATGTTTAATTGCTCCCGGTATTTGGCCACGGTTCTTCTTGCAATGTTATAACCTTTTTCCTGTAACAGCTCTGTTAAGCGCTCATCACTCAACGGTTTTTTCTTTTCTTCTGCACCAATCAAATCAGATAAAATCTTTTTTACTTCACGTGTTGAAACCTCCTCGCCACTGTCAGTGCTTAAGGATTCGCTGAAGAAAAATTTTAAACGGTAAGTGCCGAATTCCGTTTGAACAAACTTGCTGTTGGCCACACGGCTTACTGTAGATATATCCAGGAATGTTTTTTCTGCAATATCTTTTAAGATCATAGGTTTCAGCATGGTTTCATCACCGGTAAGAAAAAAATCCTTCTGATGGTTCATGATGGCCGTCATGGTATGAAACAGGGTGTTTTGCCGTTGCTTGATGGCATCAATAAACCATTTGGCTGAATCAATTTTTTGTTTGATAAACATCACGGCCTCTTTCTGGCGTTTATCTTTTTTACTTCCACGTTCATACTCTTTCAGCATATCACGGTAACCTTCGCTGATGCGGAGATCCGGTGCGTTGCGGCTGTTAAGAGTTAATTCAAGTATTCCGGCATTGTTCAAAATATAAAAATCAGGAACAACATAGTCTTCCATTTTGTTCACCTCGCCCATGTTGCCACCGGGCCTGGGATTGAGTTTGATGATTTGCTGAATTACACCTTTCAACTGTTCATCAGTAATACCAAGGCTGCGTTGAATTTTTTCATAGTGCTTTTTGGTAAACTCTTCAAAATACTTGTCCAGAAGGATATAAGCTGTTTTGGTATCTTCTGCTGTGTTTTGTTTTTGCCGTGCTGCAATTTGCAGTAACAAACATTCCTGCAAATCTCTTGCACAAATACCTGCGGGCTCAAATTGCTGAATCAACCCAATGAGTTGTTCCACTTCTTCTTCTGTAGTGATGATGTTTTGACGGAAGGCCAGGTCATTAACAATAGCGCTGTTCTCCCTGCGGAGGTAGCCATCATCATCAATACTGCCCACAATTTGTTCTGCAATTACCTGCTGTTTTTCATCCAGGTTTAACATACCAAGCTGCTGCAGAAGCACATCATAAAAACTGGTTTCAAGTTTAACGGGGTTCGATTTTTTTTCATCGGGGTCCGGGTAGTTATCATCCCTCATCCGGTAATCAGCAATATCATCGTCGCTGTCATTTACATATTCACTGATGTCAATATTGTCATACTCATCATCGCTTCCGTCCAGATCATAATCCTCTTCATCACTGCTGTCAAACTCATCTTTTATTTCTTCAGCGGATAAATCATCGTTATCCGAATCGCTTTGTTCCAGGGCCGGGTTTTCTTCCATTTCCTCCTTAATCCGTTCTTCTAAATTGGCAGTAGGCACCTGCAGCAGCTTCATTAACTGAATTTGCTGAGGTGAAAGTTTTTGTAAAAGTTTTTGCTGTAATCCCTGACTGAGCGCCATTTGCGGATACTGGTTTATCTTTGATACAAATGAAAATTTCCGGCTGCAAAATAGGAAGAAATAAGCGACCAGCTAAAAATTGGAATAATTTTTGTGCAATGGCCGCCTTTTTCTTAACAATTTCCCTCGCTTCATCTGCCCAAAGAATTGATTCTGTGCACTTAAGGCATCAGCCGGTACTTCCGCTTTTTATCAAATGCAGCAACGGACTTGCTGCAGTTCCGCCTGCAAACAAACCTTCTTCCATTTTTTTTAATCCCATGCAGGGCTGGGGTATTATATGTGTGGGGGAATACAAGTTTCAGCAAAAAACAGGAATTCCTTTGTATTTGCGGCTTGGCTCCTTAGAGTATGTAAACAAACTGGAAGGTAAAAGATAAAGCAGTCATTTGGCTGCTTTATGATACGTTGAAAAAGAATTTAAACCCGGGTGGGCTTATCTTCTTCCCCACACCGCCACTCTTGCCCTTCCTCTTGCACGGCCAATAGTAGAATATTTGAATTCAATTTTATCGAGCTTGCGTAAACCGCCGGGTAAATCAATAATGCGGCTTTCCTGGCCCGCACGGAAATTGTTTTTTAGCTCCACATTAAATTTCTCCCCGTTATCAAAATACACATCCATATCAGCAATGTGTAAAGGACCATCCGTTACTTTGATTTTGATTTGACGGAACTCATCTCTTACTCCCACATGTAATACATCCCTGTCAGGACCAAAAGCAGCCCATTTGTCACCAATATATTTCCAGTTTTGTACAGTGGTAAATGCTGATGCAGCAATGAATAAAATAAACGATGCAAAAAGAATTCTCTTTTTCATATTGTTGATTTTAAGTTGAAGATTAAAGAATAGACGTATAAAATAAAAGAACGTTTAATGCAAGTGTAGCTTTTAGTCAGATGGCATCTTTCTGAACCTTAATCCAGTGCAAATGATTGGCCACCGCTTTCATTTCAGCAAAGGTGATATCGCCTCCCAGCCTGTTTCGCAACTCGCCAAATCTTTCTTCTTCTGTTCCATCACGAAACGCCTGTTTAATGCGTTCCATTTTTTCGGTTGATACAAGTGTGCTTACTTCTATTTCACCAGTGCGAACCATATCAGCCAAATGTCCTTCAATGGTGCTCACTGCAAGACTTCTTGCTTCTGCAATTTCTTTTACTGTTTTGCCTTCTTTATACAAATTATAAGTTACCAGTTTGGTGGGTGTGGTTTCTTTGGGTGTTGTGCTTTTTTCTTTTCGCTGCCGTTTGGGGTTTGCATACTTGGCTTCAATATTTGATTCCAATCCATACTGGTTGCAATAACTTTCCACTATATCCAGAATTTCATTGCCAAATCGTTCCACCTTTGCTTTACCAAAACCACTGAGTAATAATAGATGCTGTTTGGTTAATGGCAGGTATAAACAAATTTCTTTCAAAGTATCCGAGTTAGCTACTAAATACACAGGCATATTTTCTTCATTACAAACTTTATCACGCCAGTTGCGCAACGAAAAATACAATTCAGGATTGGGAATATCACCTGCTACGGCGGTTTGTTTTTTGCCCGCCGCATAACTTGTAATTTGAGTGCGGGGAACAGCAAGATTAAGTTTATGTCTTAAAAACCCTGCCACTTCAAAAGGCTGTAACGCATACTGCAAATAATAAGCTGTTACTATAAATGCATGCATCAACTCCTGGATGGGTTCATCCAGGAGAGCTGCTACTTCTTTATGCTCTGTTACGAGTTCGTGATTTTGTAAATCATTTTTGAGATTATTCACAACAGGAATAAAATAACCCGCTGCATCCTGAATGCGTTTTTGCAAAGCAGGATTCTGTTCAATCACTGCATCATCATTCATCAACTCATGCACACGTATTGCAAATTTATCTGCTACTGCTTTTTGATGATTGTATTGTTGTGTAAATGAAGGAAGCCACTCTCTTGCCGTTTCGCTCAGCTTTTCAGCATTCAATTGCACCTGTTTGGTTAAAGCTGCAAGCGGACGCTGCATTTCACCCAAAGAAAAAATTTCTTCAATCAACTGTAAGGTAAACACATGACGTGCTCCTGCAAACCTTTCAGCCAGCGAACCCTTTGGCGCCAATGAACTTTGTGCATTCACCACATGTGTGTTGGTATAAATAGCTGTTGGTGGAATGGGTGTGAGCAATACAATTCCATCCAGACTTGTACAACGGCTCAATGCCACATACACCTGCCCGCTGCTAAAAGATGCTGCTGCATCAACCATTACTTTATCAAAGGTTAATCCCTGGCTTTTATGAATGGTGATGGCCCATGCCAGCCGCAATGGGTATTGTGAAAATGTGCCCAGCAATTCCTGCTGCAGTTTTTCATCAGAACGGTTTAAGGTGTAGCGGGTGTTTTCCCACACTTCATGTTTTACTTCAATTTCAACACCATCACTTTCAACAATAATTTTATCTTTCTCCAGTTTGGTAACGGTGCCAATTTTTCCGTTGAAATATTTTTTTTCATCCACATCATTTTTCAGAAACATTACCTGCGCTCCTTCTTTCAGCGCCAATTCTTTTTCGGCAGGAAATAGATGTTCAGGAAAATCGCCTTCCACTTTTGCTGAATAGGTATAAGCCGGTGCAAGCAACGATTGAAGTTTGGATTGATTGATTTGGTCGGCCTGGTTGTTGTGCGATGTTAAGGTGATGTACTTCTCATCTTCAGCAGCACGGAAATTTTGAATGTATCGTTTGTTGAGCTGTTCAAAATCTTCCCGCTCCATCTGGTTATTGCGCACTTTGTTGAGCAGTTGCACAAAACTTTCTTCTTTTTGGCGGTAAATTTTTGTGAGTTCAATTAACAGCGGCTGTTGTTCTTTAATGGCCAGACTGTCAAAGAAAAATGTGGAGTTGTAATAATCTTTTAAAATATTCCATTCCTCATTTTTGGCAACAGGAGGCAGTTGATACAAATCGCCAATGCATAATAACTGCACGCCGCCAAAAGGAACATGATGATTACGGCGCACACTTTTTAAAATGGCATCAATGGCATCCATTACATCAGCCCGCACCATACTTACTTCATCTATTACCAGCAATTCCATTTTGCGCAAGAGGTTGATGCGTTGTTTTTGATAACGGATATTTTTGAGCAGTTCAAAGCGGTTGGTTTCTGTAGGTATAAACGGGTGAAAGGGCAGTTGAAATAAACTGTGCAGTGTTACTCCGCCTGCATTGATGGCTGCAACGCCAGTTGGTGCGGCCACTATACTATTTTTGGCACAATGCTGTTTCAGATATTTGAGAAACGTTGTTTTGCCCGTTCCTGCTTTGCCCGTGAGGAAAATGCTTTCCTGCGTTTCGGTTACAAATCGAAAAGCAAGGTCAAACAATTCGTTGCGTTCAACAGTTTGCATGGTGTTGTATTGATGAGGTAAAACTTTCCCTTGCAAAGATGCAGAGGAAAGTTGGATGGATGATGGGTTTGTTTTTAATAGATGAGCCGTTTGTATTCCAGCGATGTTTTACCGAAGTTTACGATGAGGCCAAGTTTAACGCCAGATGCTTTTAAATAGTTGAGCGTTTGTGCCAGGTGCTCATCCGTAATTCCGTCTTTGCTGCTTTTAACTTCAATAATGATGTTTTGGTTGATGGTAAAGTCAGAAAAGAAACTATGTTTGAGCAGTTGGCCTTTGTAGTTTATTTGCTGTTCATCTTCCCGCAGGCAGTTGATTTCTTTTTCAAGGAATTCAAGTTCCATGGCATCTTTATACACCACTTCAGCAAAACCATAACCGGGGGTGTTGTACACTTCCATGCAAATGCCAACAATTTGATACACCTCTGATTTGTAAATTACTTTTTCCATAAAACTGATTTTTTGATGAGCAATGCCACGAATTGCACGAATGGGCACGAAAAAATGGTTTCAAATAAATTCATTCGTGAAGATTCGTGCAATGCGTGTCCAACCTTGTTTACTAATACTTCTCTTGCAACAGCATTTTTCAGGCGCACACGGATGGGTCTCTGTGAAAACCTGTGCAATCTGTGGCAATAAAAAGTTGTTTACTCTTTTTCACCCAGCAGCAATATTTCACTGGCCTGCACTTCGGTAATGTATTTTTTTACGCCATCTTTATCTGTGTAGTTGCGGTTGATGAGTTTACCTTCCAGCGCCACTTCTTTGCCCTTGGCTAAATATTTTTCAGCAATCTCAGCCACCTTGCCCCATGCCACCACACGGTGCCATTGTGTATCCGTAATTTTTTCGCCTTTTGCGTTGCGGTAGCTTTCATTCGTGGCGATGCTGAAGGAAGCAATCTTTTTACCGCCATCAAAGGTTTTTACTTCAGGGTTTGTACCGAGGTTACCAATTAATTGAACTTTGTTTTTGAGTGCGTACATGACTTTAAATTTTAATTGTTATTAATTTTTGTTATCTCAGCCAACCGAACCAGACGTCATGGCCGATTGACAACACAAAGATGATAGTGCAGGGAAGCCCCAGTCGGAGTTTATCCCTTTAGCTTCGGCTCTAAATGGATTTATCCGTTTTTAAACGGTTATACTTAAATATTTTTTCACTACCTTACCCTTTCCAAACAACTAATTGCCAAGATGTTACACACAACACCCCCCGTCAAAAACTGTATGGCTTGCGGCAAAGCCATTAAAGGCCGCTCAGATAAAAAATTTTGTGATGATTATTGCCGTAATAATTATAACAACCAATTAAAGCTGGCCGACAGCGGTGTTGTAAGACATATAAATAATACACTGGCAAAGAACAGACGAATCCTGCAATCCATTTTGCCGGAAGATAAAGACACAGCCAAATGCACCCGTGACCAGCTATTATTAAAAGGATTTTCTTTTACTTACATCACCCACATCTACACCACCCAAGCAGGCAAACAATATTTCTACTGTTATGATTATGGTTATCTGCCTTTGGAAGGCGATTGGTTTTTGATTGTAAAACGAAAAGAAGAATAATGGAAGACCAGCCGCAACTCAACCCTCAGCTGTTGTTACAATTGGTGCAAATGAAAATGCCCTTTGGCAAATACAAAGAAACTTTGCTTTGCGATTTACCGATGCATTACTTAGAATGGTTTCACCGAAAAGGGTTCCCGAAAGGAAAGCTGGGTGTTTTACTTGCAACCATTTATGAAATAAAATTAAACGGGCTTAATGATTTACTTACTCCTTTAAAAAAATAAAAAACCCCAACATTGCTGCTGAGGTTTTTAAAGCTGTGGTGTGGGCCGGGATCGAACCGGCGACACAAGGATTTTCAGTCCTTTGCTCTACCGACTGAGCTACCGCACCATTCCTGAAACACATTAGTTGGTAAGTGGAAGCCTATCCTCCTTTTGTTCTTCGGGGCTGCAAATATAGAGTTTTGAGCTTTATTGCTGAAATCTGCGGCCAACTTTATTTCTGCCCTTTGGTTCCTGCTTCTTGTCTTTTGGAGCTTTGCCTTTTTTACATTCCATATTCGCTCAAAAACTTAATACGCATAATTTTCAATTGCTCCCAGGTATAACCACCATCCTCCAGTTCCTGCTGGGCAATTTTTAAATCGCTGGTGCTGCAGCTTTTAAAATAATCTATAATTTCTTTCTGCTCATATTCATCCAGCCACTCGTCAATAGCATAATCCAGTCTTAATTTGGTACCACTGGCCGCAATGGTTTCCATTTCTTCCAGCATTTCATCCATACGCCATCCTTTGTTTTTGGCAATGGTTTCCAGCGGCATCCGCTTGTCAACATTTTGTATGAGGAATACTTTATTGCCACTCTTATTCACTACGCTTTTCATCACAAATTCTTCGGGCTTTTCAATCTCATTTTCTTCCACATATTGACCAATCAGTTCAATAAACGGTTTGCCATAACGGATGGCTTTACCCTTACTCACTCCCTGGCATTTTTCCAGTTCCTCCATGGTGGTGGGATAAAGTGTAGCCATATCCTGCAACGAATTTTCAAGGAAAATGACAAACGGGGGCAGGGCTTTTTTCTTGGCTTCTTTCTGGCGGAGTTCTTTCAGCATTTCAAACAACTTATCATCAGTAGCGGCGCCTGCACCACCGCTATCGGCTGCATCGTCATCCTCCTCTTCATTGGCCTCTTCATACAAATTGTTGAGTACAATTTGGAATGATTTTGGTTTTTTCAAAAACGCTTCACCTTCTTTGGTGAGTTTTAGCACACCATATTCTTCAATATCTTTTTTTAGTAATCCGCCAAGCAATAACTGCCGTATGAGTGAATTCCAGAAATGATCAGGATGACCTTTACCGCTTCCATACTCCGGTAACTGATCATGACGGTACATCTGTATTTGAGGCGTTAGCCTGCCGATGATTACCGGCAACACATAATCTGCAGCAAAACGTTCATCCAGCGCCTTCACTACTTTTAATACTGCAGTGGCTTCCTCTTTGGCTTCAATTTTTTCTTTTGGATGCAGGCAGTTATCACAGTTGCCGCAATTTTCTTTTTCATACACCTCGCCAAAATAATGAAGCAAAATGGTGCGGCGGCAAACAGAACTTTCAGCAAAAGCTACTGTTTCCTGTATAAGTTGTGCACCCACTTCACGCTCACTCAGCGGTTTATCCCGCATCAGATGTTCCAGCTTACTCGCATCCTTGTGAGAATAGTAAAGGATACATTTACCTTCCATTCCATCCCGGCCGGCACGGCCAGTTTCCTGGTAATAATTTTCGATGCTTTTGGGAATGTTGAAATGAATTACAAAACGGATATCCGGTTTATCAATCCCCATTCCAAAAGCGATGGTGGCTACAATTACCTGTACATCTTCATTCAAAAATAAATCCTGGCGTTCTGCACGCAGTTTGGAATCCAGCCCTGCATGATAGGCCACTGCTTTAATACCATTGGCCATCAGTATGTCTGCAAGTTCTTCTGTTGTTTTGCGGTTAAGGGTGTAGATGATACCGCTCTTGCCTTTATTCTGCGAAATAAATTTGACAATATTTTTTATGGTTTGTTCTTTTTTAACCTTGGGCTGAATTTCATAATACAGGTTGCCACGGTTAAAAGAGGAAATATATATTTCAGGATTGCGGAGCCCCAGGTTTTTTACAATATCGCTCTGCACTTTGGGGGTGGCTGTTGCCGTTAATGCAATTACAGGAATAGAGGGGTTGATCTGATCCATCATCTCCCGTAACCTTCTGTACTCGGGCCGGAAGTCATGGCCCCACTCACTGATACAGTGGGCTTCATCTACCGCAAAAAAGGAAATGGTGAGATCAGAAAAGAATTCAATGTTCTCTTCCTTGGTTAATGTTTCCGGGGCCACATAGAGCATCTTGGTGCGGCCACTCTTTAAATCATCATGTACTTCTTTAATTTCTTTTTTATTGAGTGTGGAATTGAGAAAATGCGCCACATCATCTTTGCTGCTGTAGCTGCGTACCAGGTCCACCTGGTTTTTCATCAATGCTATAAGCGGACTCACAATAATAGCCACTCCTTCGGCCATCATAGCCGGTAACTGATAACATAAACTTTTGCCGCCGCCGGTGGGCATTATCACAAATGTATCCCTGCCACTCTGCAGGTTTAAGATGGCCTGCTCCTGTGTGCCTTTAAATGCATCAAATCCAAAATACTCATGCAGGGCCTCATACAATGCTGTGGTATCTGCTGTGGGTTTTGCTTTGCCGTTTGATTTGGCGGGAGCTTTTTTTAATTCGGGTTTAACCGATACTGGTTTTTTTGCTTCCTTAACAGGAGCTTTTTTCTTAACTGTACTCATCACTGAAGTTCCTTCACTCTTTGGGTTAAAAATCACATTTTATCCGGCAGGCAGTCTTGGTTGTATAAAGCAGCGTATGCTTTTTTTTAAGGCCAACGAAGGTAATGAAAACCGTTCATTTTCAGCCCTGAATCAGCCAAAAAACTGCTTTCGGCAATCGAAGAATAAGTTAAATCATTTTTTTCTGAAAATGGAATGAAGATGTTCACAAACGGGGGCGCCGTTGCTCAACTCACTTTATTTCATTCACTTATGCCTTAAACTTTTTCTTTTATGTTTTAATAAGTAGGTTTGCGGCCTCATGAGTTCCATTAATCCGCAACAGATTGCATTACGAACCATTGCGCTGGAAGCAGAAGCTATTCAAAATTTATCGGCCCTGTTAACCGGCGATTTTAATAAAGCAGTGGATGTAATTATGAATGCCAAAGGCCGGCTCATTGTAAGCGGTATTGGTAAAAGCGCCATCATTGCCCAAAAAATTGTGGCCACACTCAACTCTACAGGCACGCCGGCAGTGTACCTGCATGCGGCAGAAGCTATTCATGGCGATTTGGGAATGATATTGAACTACGATGCGGTGATGATCATCAGTAAAAGCGGTGAAAGCCCCGAAATTAAAGTGCTGGTGCAACTGGTAAAAAACTTTGGTAACCCCGTTATTGGAATGGTGGGCAATGTTGATTCTTATCTTGCCCGGCAAAGTGATTATGTGCTGAACACCACTGTGAGTGCAGAAGCCTGTCCTAACAATTTAGCGCCCACCAGCAGTACTACTGCACAAATGGTAATGGGCGATGCACTGGCTGTGGCGCTGATGGAAAAAAGAGGGTTCAGCAGCAGCGATTTTGCCAAGTTTCATCCGGGAGGCGCACTGGGCAAAAAACTGTATTTACGTGTTGCTGATTTATTTGTAAATAATGAACAGCCAAGAGTAACTCTGAGCGCTTCATTAAAAGATGTGATTGTTGAAATATCGGAAAAGAGGCTGGGTGTAACAGCAGTGGTAAATGAAGAGAATGAACTGATGGGTATTATTACCGATGGCGATTTGCGGAGAATGCTGGAAAAAACAACAAGTATTGATGCAGTAACTGCATCTGCAATAATGACCACCAGTCCCAAAACCATTCATGGCGATGCACTGGCAATAGATGCCATGGAGCTTATGCGGAATAATAACATCAGCCAGTTAATAGTGGTGAATGGGAAACAATACATGGGCGTAATCCATTTGCATGATTTAATAAAAGAGGGATTGATTTGAGGTCAGCATCATTTAGAAATGAATCGTATAAAAATATTTGTAAATAAAAAAATGTCTTCGGAATGAAGACGGGTCATATGAACAAAAATCATTACGTTGCAATAATGGCCGGCGGTATCGGCAGCCGTTTCTGGCCGATGAGCCGGACAGGTTTTCCCAAACAGTTTTTAGACATTCTGCATACCGGGCGCACACTTATACAAAGCACTTACGACCGGTATAAAGAATTTATTCCGGCTGAAAATATTTTTGTAGTTACTTCCAAAGAGTACTCTGAAATTGTAAAAAAACAATTGCCACAATTACCGGAGAGTAATATTTTAAGTGAACCGAGCCGCAAAAACACTGCCCCCTGCATTGCTTATGTATCGCACAAAATTCAACAACTGAATAAAGAGGCATTACTTATTTGTGCGCCTGCTGATCATTTGATACTGGATGCCCCTGCTTTCAGTAAAGTGTGCCTGGATGCATTTGGGTTTGTAAAAAGCATCAATGCACTGGCAACACTGGGCATCAAACCCACTTATGCCAATACAGGTTACGGATACATTCAGCATGAAGCTATGCCTGTTGCGGATAACATTTATAAAGTAAAAACCTTTACTGAAAAACCGAATGCAGAACTGGCGAAAACTTTTTTAGCCAGTGGCGATTTTTTATGGAATGCCGGCATTTTTGTGTGGAAAGTAAAGAACATACTCAAAGCCTTTGAAAAATTTTTACCTGAAATGAATGAAGTGTTTGTGGCAGAACTGGAGAATTTCAATACTGGCAATGAGCAGGATGCGGTGGAACGCATTTACCCGCAGTGCACCAACATTTCCATTGATTATGGTATTATGGAAAAGGCTGATAATGTATATGTGATTCCCTCTTCTTTTGGATGGAGTGATTTGGGTACATGGAACAGCGCCTATGAAAATATGGAGAAGGATTATTTTGGAAATGCTGTTGCCGGCAAAAATGTGATGGTGATCGATGCTACAAAAAATGTTGTACATGCCGATGATAAAAAATTAGTGCTGCTGCAGGGGCTGGATGATTTTATTATTGTTGATACCAAAGATGTATTACTCATCTGCAAAAAAGAGAAAGAGCAGGAAATTAAAGAATATGTGGCTGAAGTGAAAAGAAATAAAGGCGATAAGTTTTCCTGAGCTGATGCGGCGGATCAATTCTTGTTACTCAAAAATTCAAACGCTTTTTCTGTTTTTCGTAAAACAGATTTCTTGATTTGCCGGGGCTGGGTAATAAGCCTGCGGCGGTTAACATTGATGATTTCATGGGCAATGCAGAAATTATCCAGCGCCTCTACATGAAACAGCACATCATGCAGCCACTCCACTTCGTGGTTAAGAGCATGCTCACTTTTATACTCATTGTTGAGCAGCACAAGCAAGTCCCGTTGCTGGTTTTTTTTCATTGCTGATGTTTCAAATTAATAGCCCACCATTCCTTTTTTGCTGGGGCAGCCGCAATCATTCTTTTTCTTAAAAAGCCCTTTATTGGAGCCACAACTGGTTATAATAAAACCGGCTAATAATAACAAAAGAAGCCCTTTTAAGGTTGAACGCTGCATCAACAAACTCACTTTTTTTAAACGGTTCATAAGAATCAGGATTTAATAAGTTTCCTAAATTAACTATTTTCCCGTTTAAATATTGTGATATTTCATGAACGGCACAGGAAATAACATACGGATTCTGGTAGCTCCGCTTGATTGGGGGCTGGGCCATGCCGCCCGTTGTGTGCCAATAATCGGTGAATTGCACCTGCGGGGCTGTGAGGTAGCGCTGGCGGCAGACGGAGCTGCTGCTAAATTACTGGCCAGGGAATTTCCACAGCTTCAAATCCTTCAATTACCGGGTTATGCTATACGTTATGGAAAAATGGGAATGCTGCCGAGTATTTTACTGCAACTGCCCCGCATTTTCCGCACTATAAAAAGAGAACGAAAATGGCTGGATGAATTACTGAAAAAAGAACATTTTGATGTGGTGATTAGTGATAACCGTCCGGGTTTTTGGAACAGCCGTTCACATTGCATATACATTACCCACCAGTTGCGCATTCAATCGGGTATCAGTGAATGGATAGATGACCGGTTGCAAAAATTGCACACCCGTTATATGAACAGGTTTCATGAGGTATGGGTTCCCGATTTTGCAGGGAGCAATAACCTCAGTGGCAAATTATCTCACCCAGTACAGCAAATGATACAGCCGGTTTATATGGGTTTGCTTTCAAGACTTGTTAAAAAGCAGGAAGAAAAAAAGTATGAACTGATGATCTTACTCTCAGGTCCTGAACCCCAACGCACCATCTTCGAAAGCAAATTACTGAGAGAGTTAAAATCTGTTTCAGCAAAAGTGTTATTGGTGAGGGGCTTGCCATCAGCAACTGATCAATCAGATGCCGGGGAAAATATTACTGTATGCAATCATCTCACTGCATCTCAACTGGAGGAAGCGATACAGCAGTCAGAGCTGATCATTTGCAGAAGTGGTTACACTACTCTAATGGATCTTCTGAAATTGAGGAGTAAAGCGGTGCTTGTGCCCACACCCGGACAAACAGAACAGGAATATCTGGCATTTCATGCAAACAAAGAAAATTTGTTTCCATACATTATTCAACAGGAATTCACTGTAAAGGCAGCGTTACAGGTGGCCGCCAACTTTCACTTTCAAAATTCATTTGCGCCGGAAGATTTTGAGCACTACCGTCAGTTAACGGATGAATTACTGGAGTCATTGAAACGGAGCTGATTTTTTACCAATACATTTGCCTGCAAAAAAAAAATTGACGGCGCAACAAACCATTAAAGCACACTGGGCGGTATTGATGGCCAATTTATTATTCGGCATCAACTTCAGCATGGTGAAGTATATTTCGCCTTCGCTTATTCAGCCCTTTGGGCTGAATTTCATAAGGGTGCTGGTTACAGTTCTGCTGTTCTGGATTTTGTTTTTGCTGAAACCTTTAAAAGGCGGCATTGATCAAAAAGATATTCCCCGTTTTTTGCTGTGTGCGGTTACAGGTGTTGCCATTAATCAGTTGCTGTTTATAAAAGGGCTTACACTCACAACACCCATACATGCCGCATTGCTCATTCTTATAACACCGGTTTTTATTTTGGTTATTGCTGTTTTACTGAGAAATGAAAAGATCACATTGCTGAAGTTGTTTGGGTTGATGCTGGGTATTGGCGGCTCCTGTTTACTCATTCTTTCAAAAGAAACATCAGCTATTGGCAGTAATATGCTGATGGGCGATGTGCTGGTGGTGATTAATGCAGTGAGCTATGCGTTTTATTATGTGCTGGTAAAACCTTTAATGCAGAAATACTCGGCCCTGCATGTGATACGATGGGTGTTTACATTTGGTATTGTAATCATTACTCCGTTTTGCTGGAACCAGTTTGTTTCAACTGACTGGACTTTGTTTGATGCACAGCATATTGCTGCACTTCTTTTTATTGTGCTGGGTGCAACCTTCTTTGCTTATTTATTTACCGTTTACGGGCTGCAGCATTTAACCCCCTCTGCTGCGGGAGCTTATATTTATTTGCAGCCTGTATTTTCAGGGATTGTGTCTGTTTTGTTTTTTGAAGAACATCTTTCTTTGATAAAATTGATTGCTGCTATTTTTATTTTCAGCGGTGTGTATATGGTGAGTTTCAGAAAGCACAGTTCTTAATTTATTTCCATCCATTCCGTTCAAACAACCAGCCAAAGGGTTTTTGTTTTTCAGGACGGAGGTTAAACCGCTGAATACTTTTTTCTTTCAGCACCTGTACGGCTTCTTCAACGGAGTCAGTAACAAAAAAAAGATTTTCATCTTCCGGCGAAATAGTTCCTTTTTCTTTCATGAGGCGGATATGCTCCATCACTTCTTTGTGAAAGTCTTTACAAAAAACAATTACCGGAAAGTTTTGAATCTTTTTTGTTTGAATCAAGGTAATGCTTTCAAACAATTCATCCAGCGTACCAAAGCCGCCGGGCATGCAAATAAATGCATAGGAATATTTTATAAGCAATGTTTTGCGAACAAAGAAATAGCGGATGTTTACCCATTTATCAAGATAGGGATTGGGGTGTTGCTCATGCGGCAATACGATATTGCATCCCACACTTCTGCCATTTACTTCTTTGGCGCCACGATTGGCAGCTTCCATTAAACCGGGACCGCCACCCGTCATTACAGTAAAGCCCATTTTGGCAACAGCAGCTCCCACTTTTTGTGTGAGTAGGTAATATTCATGATCTTCACCATACCGGGCTGAGCCAAATATAGTGACACAGGGCCCCACAAATGCAAGACTTCTGTACCCACGTATAAATTCAAACAGCACTTTCCAGGCAAACTTAAATTCCTTCCAGCGGCTTTGAGGGCCTTCCAAAAATTTTATTTCACTCGGGTGGTTCATATTCTATTTTTTATCGGGCAAATAACATTATCGGGGCAAAACTTATTTCTTTTTTTGCACCCAGTTCATTTCCGGTATCAATGCCGGTGCTTTAAAATAATTGAGACGTAAACTATCGTTCCATCCGTTTGGATTTTTATAAAACACTTTGCTGTTAAAAAAGATCATGCCCTGTATGTTTGTGGTATTGCGGAGCAATTCAATTTGCCGTGGTAATTGGGCGCTGTCTTTCCATGCATCATTACTCCCGGCACGGTAAATACCAAGTCCAATATAACAATGTTTGCCATAGCTGTGTTTGCTCCACCAGTCAATCAACACTTCATAAGGCGCTGCTTTATGACCAAATTCCCAGTAGAGTTGCGGCGCTACATAATCAATCCATCCTTTTTGCAGCCATAATAAAATATCGGCATACAAGTCATCATAATTGGTTTGCCCTGCTTTTGTATTACTGCCCATGGGGTCTTTATCACTGTTACGCCAAATCCCAAACGGGCTAATGCCAAATTTTACAAATGATTTTGTTTGACGGATGGTGGTGAATAAATGAAGAATGATACTGTCCACATTACTTCTGCGCCAGTCATCTTTATTTAAGCCATTTCCATGGCGTTTAAAAGTAACTGAGTCAGGAAACTCTTTGCCGCTGATGCGGTAAGGATAAAAATAATCATCAAAATGAATGGCATCCACATCGTATCGTTCTGTAATATCCCTGATTACTTCCACTACAAATGCCTGTGCCTCTTTATTGCCGGGGTCAAAATATTTTTTATCACCATACTCTAAAAACCAATCCGGGTGAAGTTTGGTAATATGTGCAGGCGCAATGGAGGCTTTGCCAATTTTAAAATCAGCTCTGTATGGATTACACCACGCATGAAATTCCATTCCACGTTTATGTGTTTGATCAATCATAAATTGCAATGGATCATAATAGGGAGATGGGGGTTTACCCTGCACTCCGCTGAGCCATTCGCTCCAGGGTTCATACTGCGAAGGATAAAAAGCATCTGTTGCCGGACGTATTTGCATGATGATGGCATTTAAACCATTTTGTTTGTGCATATCCAGCATCCGTATGAATTCTGATTTTTGAGAGTCAACTGCAATACCTTTTTTGGAAGGCCAGTCAATATTATCAACGCTGGCAATCCATGCAGCACGGAACTCAGGCTTTGCCTGTGCCAAAAGTATTTGTGTTGAGAAGAAAAGCAGAAAGATTAGGAAAAGTTGCTTCATAGAATAAAAGTAAGACCATTTCATGTATGAATGGTGAAGTGAAATGTTCCTGCACGATATGCTGATTCGGGAGCAAGAAATTAACTACGCATTTTATCCAGCAGTATATTGAGCTGAAGGGCTTCCTTCGGGGAAAGCTTACTGGTTAGTTTATCAACTTTATTATCCAGTTCCCGTTCAAGTTTTTTAATAAGGTCTTTTCCTTTTTGTGATAGTACAACATCTACCAGCCTCCGGTCTTTTTTACTGGTTGTTTTTTTTACCAGGCCTTTAATTACCAGACGGTCAACAATACGGCTGGTATCGCTCATTTTATCCATCATGTGTTTCCGTAGCTGCAATGTTGAAAAAGGTTCTTCAGCACGGCCTAATATCCTGAGCATATTATACTGCTGATTGGTGAGCTGGTAGTTTGCCAGCATAGCATTCATTTTTTCCTGCACCCAAAGGCCGCTGTAATGTATATTAACAGTTACCTTATGATTTTGATTCCGGAACTGCCGGTTTAGTTCTTGTTCAATACTCATATGTTATAAGTGTTTAAAATCAAACCAGTTTGATTCTTGTATCACAGGATGCGCTCGCAAACATATTTGCGGGTAAAGAACGGCAGCATTAATGGTAACCCAAAACAAATGTTGACAGTATCAGAGAAAAATGCTGCATGATGCAGTTATAACATCCATAAAGGGTCTGCTGTTTAAAACTTTTTGCTTTTTTTTTAAAGAACCGGAGAAATACTGTTTTAAATGAAACTGCATGCATCATTTGTCTGCCGGGTATAATTTGAGATTTTTCTTTAGGAATTATAAAAAATTAAACAGCTACCCTGCGGGGCATTATTCAGGAATTTGGCACACAATTCATTTTAATAAATGAAACTAATAAAGATTTTTCAGTGATGACTTTATTGTTTAATGATTTATGAATACCTTTTTTACACACAGGAACAATGATCAATTTTCGTAAGAGTGAAAACAGAAAGGAGGAATTGTTAAAGTTAAATGCAATCGTTTGCACCGGACCGTTATATACTGATTTTTAGCAATTCAGTGCTGCCTGTTGATCAGCTGCCATGTTCATGCGGGTTTTCAATTGCATGGATAGGGCCAAATTCAGAAGTATAAATTTTAAACAAAAGCATAAAATAACTGATGAGCAGGGGGCCAAAAATAAAACCCCAGAAACCAAACAAGCTTAATCCCACAATTACCCCCAGCACGGTTACCAAAGGATGCACATTGCCCATCCGCTTCATTAAGGTTACCCTTGCCAGGTAGTCAACATTTCCTGTAACAAGCAAACTCCAGATGGTTAATCCGATACCCTGCCCGTTATGTCCCTGTGAAAATAAATACACCACCAGCGGCACCCAAATAATGGCTGTGCCCACAATCGGGAAAAAAGCAAATACACCGGTTATAAATCCCCATAATACAAATTCATTTACTCCAAAAATCCAGTAACCAACTAATGCAAAAACGCCCTGTATCAATGATATGAGCGGAATGCCAATAGCATTGGCACGTACCATGCTGATGGTTTCAGCGCCGAGTATGTCAATATTTTTTTCATGCAGCGGTAAAAAATAATCAAATGATTTTTCCATTTGTTTTCCATTGGTGAGCATAAAGAAATAAACAAACAGCATCATTAAAAGATTGGAAACAATTATGGCCGTGCTGTTGAGAAAAGCAGGCAAAAAATTGGCAATTCTGGTTTGAAGTTCCTCAATGTTTTTTGTGGTAAACAGTTCCTGCCCCGTCCAGCTTTTTATCTGTGCCGAAACAGATTGCAACCCCTGAACCAACTCATCCGAATGATTGAATACATTGGCAATTTTTGGAGAAAGCAGATTTACCATTAAATAAACGGGCAAACCAATTACAGCTAAAAAAGAAAGGATAAATAACAGGGCGGTTAAACTTTCACTCCATTTTCTTTTGATCGTAAGATAACGGTACCAGCCCCGGCTTAAAATATAAAGCGTAACAGCGCCCAAAAAACCCGGAAGAAAAATATACAGCTCTTTTATCAGCAATAAGCCCAATGCTGTGAGAATGATTAAAAGGATTATCTGTCTTAAACGGTTGGAGAATGATGCCATATGGTTAAAATTACAAATTCCTTTGATGTGCTATTGAACTTTGTGAAATACAATGAAGGGAAATAACTTTTGCAAATACCAGGTGTTTTAAGGAGATAATAATGATGACTGTTACTTTTCCCATACACTCAGCCCTTCACTGCAGTTGGCGCAAATGTCAATGTTTTTCCTGCTGGTCATAAGTTCCCTGCGAAACTGTTTGTAATTATCATTGCCCCATACCTGTTTAAAGGATTGCGTTTTTAAGTTGCCCAGTTGATGCATGGCATCTTTATCAAAACAGCAGGGAACCACCAGGCCATCCCAGGTAATTACATTGGCATGCCACAATTTCCAGCAATGATTTTTTAACGCATTTTTGGGGGTGTAAGAACCATCGCCATTTTTTTTGTAACGACTGTATTTGCTGATGGCGGGAATAAGCCCGTTAGGATCATTTTCATAATCATACACCTGGGCAGTTTTAAACCACACATCATCCGCTCCAATTTCTTTGGCTAATTGTTTTACTTCTTCAAGCTGATGTTCATTGGGCTTTACCACCAAAAACTGAAATACCACAAAGGGTGTTTTACTTTTGAGTTCTTTTTTCCACTTTACAATATTCTTTGCTCCTTCCAGAACTTTATTCAACTGTCCGCCTATGCGGTATTGTTCATATACACTTTGTGTAGTTCCGTCAATGGAAATAATTAAACGGTCCAGCCCGCTTTGCACAGTTTCTTTTGCTTTGGCATCATTTAAATAATGTGCGTTGGTGGAAGTGGCGGTATAAATTTTTTTGGCTGATGCATAACGCACCATCTTTAAAAAATCGGGGTTGAGATAAGGCTCCCCCTGGAAGTAAAAAATAAGATACAGCAGTTCCCTGTGCAGTTCATCAATTGTTTTTTCAAAAAAATTTTTCTCCAGCATACCGGTGGGCCGTGTAAACTCCCTCAAACCACTCGGACATTCAGGACAACGGAGATTACAGCTTGTAGTGGGCTCAAATGAAATGGAAACAGGGTAGCCCCATTGAATGGGTTTGCCGCTGAGTTTACTCAGCTGGTAACTGCTCCACACTTTGGTGCCGTTCCATACACGGCGCAGCGTGAGTTTTGAAAGCAGGTTGAGAATATCGTTTTTATGAAACTGCGGCATTAGCCATCAAAGATAGCTGATGTGCGGATTGGCCATTACATGTTTATAAGTGTGTAACTCTTATGATATGAACGTATCATTTAGTGGAAATGTGAAAGCAGATAGCTAATAAAAAAGACTGACATCGCTGCCAGCCTTTCCGCTCCCCCTTCAGGACTTGAACTTTTCCGGACATCCGGGATGATTAATCCCGCAGGTGCGGGACTCTAACCAACTGAACTAAGGACCCTTCCGGTATAAAATCTGGATCAATTAATTTCTCAATCAGCTTTCGGCTTTTTTGTTTTTTGATAAATCGTTCTAACCTGATAGCATCATTTTCTATTTCACCACATTCAAAAACAGCCATCATTTTCCAGGGTCTGTATTTGGAAGTATAAGTGTTAAAAAAATCCTGTGTATTGTGTTGAATAAGTCGTTGCTGATAATTAGAGGTATAACCAACATAGTACAAATTATACCGCTCAGCAAACAGGATGTAGAGATAGTACATATTGCCAGCTTTGAAATTAAAAAGGCCGGCATTGCTGCCAGCCTTTCCGCTCCCCCTTCAGGACTTGAACCTGAGACCCTCTGATTAACAGTCTATAATAAAAATGCTATTAGTAACTCATAACCAATTATTTATAGTAAATCTGGTTTTGAATTTTCAAACTATTTTCAAACATCACCCACTGGTTAATTAATTTCTCCTAACATAGAGATAGATAAGAATAGAAAATTGACCCTAAATATCCTCAAAGACATTATACCTTTTGTAAGTGTGGTAAATTGTAATTGTATTATCAGATTTTGAAGCCAATATTCCTAAAAACTGGTTGCCTAATTTCCAGTTATATAAATTGCCCTCATCTTCTTCCCAGCACATAGCATCTTTAGCCAAATAAGCCTCAAAGCTGGTTACTACCTGCTCCCATGAGGCATATTGAGTATTGAGCCTGTAATAAGCTGTAATGAGTTTATTTCTATGAAAATAAAGGGCAATGCTAGTAATAGGCATTTCAAAAATTGATTGTACTGGTAGTTCTAATACTTTGTAAAAGTCCACCTCATTGTTTCTGCTATCAAAAGCAAGATTACTTTCCAATTTCCTCAAACTACTGTTAAGTGGGTAGGGTAAAAAGTCAAAATTCATAATGATGGGGTATAAAAAAAGCTGCCTTGTTATGACAGCCTTTTGGTTAAATAATTTGTTTGTTATTGCCTGTAATTTTCCTGGAGGATTTTTGTAAGGTTTGCAGATATGCTATTTTTATCATGCTCAATTGGGAATTGTTTATGTAATTCATATTCCCAATAAAGCAACTGAAATACCCTGCAAAAGCATATCATATTTAAAAATGGTTCAGTATAGGTGTGAATACCTTTTGAAACTTCAAATTCACCATCTTCAAGCCACAAATATTCTATCTTATCAAAGCAAATAAGTTGCTGACTGCCTAACTGCTCATATTTAGCAGCCCATGTACCTAATTGATTAAAGTCATTAAGGTTTCCTGATAACAATTCTTTCAATGCCTGCTCACATATTCCTCTTAGCTTGTAATAATGTAATAGTAATTTCAAATCTCCATAGCAGATATAAAATCTGTCAATTTCATAAAAAACATCTTCTTGCAGTGGAGGAAATTCATTTGACTTTTGCTGATGGTATTTTGAGGCATTTTCTTTGAGCCATTCTCTGATGTCGTTGATGGTAAGAGGAATATTTGTGATTCTTTCCATAGAACAGCTATTGCATCAATTTATCATTAGCAATTAAACCTAAATCTTCTGCTTTTTTCAACAGTTGTTCTTTATCTATTGATTCATGGTTATTGCTAAATGTGTTGATGCTGTTTTGATAATCATTTAATAGTTCATGTTTCTTAGCTTCAAATTCAGTATAGCTTAGAATATGCTTCTTTTTAAGCTCAATTAAGGTATCTAACTTTTCTTTGAAATTTGTATTTAGGTTTTCAATTTCGTCAATTGTATTAGTCGCTTTTGATAAAAGCTTAGGAAATAATGCCAATGCAATTAAAGCAACATGAGGTTCTATAAATGATAATATCCACCATAAACTCTTACTTCTGTTTAGTTTGCCAGCTTCATTTGAAATACTTGATGCTAATACTATTTTAAATATGATCACGAAGATTTTAACAGTAAGAAGTCCTTTATTGACCAAAAGTGTAAGAATAAAAAATGTAGCGACGAAAATTCCAATAGCCCAGAAAAGGAAAACTTTGTTCTGCTTATATGACACATCCTTTTTTCTACTATATCCTTCAAGAAAAGCTATTAGAAGAAATAGAAAAGTAATTAAAAGGAAAACCCCTACAATATTGCTTACTGTAATTTGTTCAGGTAAAAGATTGGCAATACTTTTTTCGTTTTTTTCATAGCCAAATTCCTGTGCTATTCCTGTTAAAGAAAACAGTAGTAATGTAAAAACAGAAAATAGAAACTTTTTCATAGCCAGTATTTGAAATTGTTATTTTAAGTCTGTTCTGATTGTAGATATATGAATTAAAGAATAGCACTATTGCTCTCTTATTTTGTTTTCTATTGCATACAGAATTATTATAAGTAGAAGACCTGAAATAATTAGGTTGTAATGGCTTTTATACAGGCCATACAACAGTAAACCAATTGCTAAAGGCCAAAGAATTATATACTGAATTACTGATTTCATTTATTTCTTGATATTTAAATAGATGTTGTACATGATAACCCAAAGATAAGGACTTAAAATGACCTTTATGCTGTACATGATAACAGCATGACAGAAAAGCAACTTTTAATTAAACTTGGTATCAGGATAAAGCAACTTAGGGTTGAAAAGGGCTTTTCACAGTCTCATTTTGGGCTGGAAATTGATATGGAAAAAAGCAATGTGAGCAGAATGGAGGCTGGCAAACACAATCTTAAAGTGGGTACTTTACTAAGGGTTGCAAAGGCACTCGAAATCACACTTCCAGAACTCATCAATGTGAAATAACCTTCTTTAAAAAAAGTCTATTATGATACTGAGGGTAGTTATCTCTTATATAGGAAAAAAGAAGGAAAAATTGGGTTTGTAGCCTGCCTTATACTTTTGCTGTTAATACCAAGATTCTAATGGTAAGTGAAATATAGCCTTATAAATTTTTCTAAAATACTTTCATTAGAAACTGTAATTTTTTACAAAACAATTTGTAACCCTAAAACTTAACTTTTTCTCATATAGCTTCAGAAAGAAAACTCCAATGTGCAAAATTTACCCCATTCCTTATATTAGGGATAGGTAAATTTTATACATGTTGATAGAGATTGTATCCCTGTTTTATTCTTCCTATAATAAGGATATAAAAACAGGGATACAAATTTCTTAAACCACTTCTGTTTTATGCATTCCATTGGAAGAAGGCTGATAAATCTTGGTAAAGTCTTTTACCACAGGCTCATCTTTGTATTCCCATCTGTGAGTTAAAAGAACTACTTCTCCTGTGTCAGGAACAGTGTATTCATAAGGCTCACATGATACCTTTTCAATAGAGCCAGGTAATTCTGTTCCAATAAGAGCCATAGCTGTTGCCTCATCAAAGGTTGTTGCCATGCTTGCTTTTCTAACAGTTAAATAACTGCTTCCATTTTGTGATTTAACGATTTCTACACCTCCTTGAAGTGTAAGAGAAATGAATGATTTCCCTTCCTGACTTTCTTTGTGAGAAAAGCCAACAATTTTGACTGCCATAATTTTTTGATTTTTAGGTTATAAAATATGGGCATTACTTAATCCCAAAGATTAGAGGGGGTGGATAGGCAAGGTTTGCAAAGGGCAGGCAGAAAGAGCAGGGAGCAGCAGGAGGAAAACACTTGCAGAAAGCTTGTAAAGCTGAAAGAATAAACAGGCTTGATTAAAAACCTGAAAGAAATTTTCATCCTATTTATTTCTTACAATTTAACATGATGAAAATTGTCTGCTATAAATTAACTGGTAGGGGGAGTTGTTGTTCTAAAAACAAGTATAGGGTATGTTAATAGGTAGGCTGCATTCATTTTTTTTCCAAAAAAAAAATTTTTAAGCCTCAAAAAACAAAGTCCAATTATTTTTATAAACTGGATTGTCCTTAATTGATTTGTAATCTAAATATGCCCTTTTTTCCCCTTCCTTTATTGAGTTTTTAAACAGGGCTTTGGCTTGCTTAGCAGTTAAAACAAAAAAATCAGGTTTAGTAGTAATGTTATCTACGTGCAGGTTAACTAAAACATAAATTACATTGTTACGAATTTTGGTTTTATCTAAATTCCAGCAAATTGATTTTGTTCTTTGAATGCCTTTTACTTGAATTGAAAGTAATTTATCATCTTTTTCAACTATCAAGTCCATACTTTTTGTGTTGCCAAAAGTAAATGTAACATTGAACCCCATTCTTGATAATTCACCAGCAACATAAAATTCAGAAGCAATACCTGTTTGGTTTTTGTGTAATAATTGTAAATTCATAATAAATGAGGAGGCTAAAAAGCCTCCATTTTTGCACTAAACAGTTTGGTCATCAATGGTTGCATCAGGAGCATTTTTCTTTACAGAGGCAATACCATTATCCCTGCCTGATTCTGTTTCATACATTTCACTTGTGCCAATTACTTGTCCATTACTGGCTTTTAGATTGAAATAATACTTCCCATTAGATGAGGTTTTCTTTTCAAAGTTAGAATCTAATTGAGAATGCTTCTTTACAGAATCAATTCCATTCAAGCAGTTAGCTTTTGATGAATAACCTTCACTTGATAAGATGGTTTGCGAATTGTCAGCTTTTAAATTAAATTGAAACTCTCCATTGGTTCTTTTTGTGATTACGAACTTACTCATTTTGTAATTGTGTTTTTTGTTTATAGAAATTATTAATATCCCATTGCTTCTAACTCTTCTAAGTGCTGGTAATATTGAGGTGGAAAATCAAAATATTTTTTCCCATTTATGAGGCTGCCATTTTTTTTCTTATTAGTTCCACCCCATTGCTTAAAGAAAAATGAAACATCAGCTTTTTTACACTGGTCTTGTATATCTAAAACCCAATCTTCATTCATTGGTCTTGGCTTTCTTCCACTTTCTCCACCTACTATTACCCAATCAATTTTTTTGAGATTTAAATTTGGCAATGCTCCTATTAGAGGTTCACAGGAGAGAAATTTAACCCTTGCTTTTGTTTTTCTTAAATCATCAATTCTGTGTACTACTCTGCTATCTTCAACTGATACACCCATCCAGATATTATGAGTCCATTTTAATTCCTTACTGTATTTAAGGAGGTTTTCAGACCTTTTTGTTAATACCTGAAATACATGTTGTGGATTATCATTCATCACTTCAAACACCTTCTTAATAAACTCAAATGGTACATCTTTATGAAACATATCACTCATTGAGTTTACAAAAACTATTTTAGGAGACTTCCATCCATAAGGAATATTTAATGCAGATTCATGCAAAGTAAGTTTAAAGCCATTAGCATATTTATCAATGCCCATTGCTAATAAGCGTTTAGACATTACCTCTGCATAGCAATGTTTGCATCCAGCAGATATTTTTGTACAACCTGTTGTAGGATTCCAGGTCATTTCTGTCCATTCAATGCTTGTAGATGCCATATTACTTGATTTTAAAATTAACTTTATTGGGAGACTTTTTATAATTGTTGTAATCCAAATAGTAAGCCCCTGCTGTATCAAGGTAGTTGCCTTGTAAATCACAAGGCTCTATTTTCTTATGCTTTATCAAATCATCTAAAACAGCTTTTGCATGTGTAGCCCTAAACTCATTAACTAAGGACAATTCATAAATTTCTGCATTTGTTACAATTCTTCCTTGCTTAATAAATGAGAAAAGTATTTCTTTTAAAAATTCCAATTCTCTTTTGTTGTCTGTTTCTTCAAATTCAGTATCAAATAATGTGGGTGCTTTCTTTTGCGTAAACCCTTTTCCTTTTACAGGGTCTAACTTCCATTTAGCTTCTACCATTTTATCTAATCCATATAAATTTGAGGTGATGAAAAACAAAGCGTAGTAATTGTTTTTTCCTCTTTCAATATAATGGGAGCAGGTATAAAATTTGTTGTCAAAAGATAGAGCCTGTTTTATTTCATGTATAAACTCAAAAACATTGCTTAGCTTATCTGAATGTATTTTATGCGTAGATGGAAAAAATGAGAATATGAATTTTCTTAAATCTTCATAGCAAGCCCTTTCTGTATCAGTAAGAGCAATATCAGCAAACCTATACATTTGCATTACTGGCAAAAAAAGGATTATTTCAGTATGCTCATTTTTTATAAGGTCATAGATTTTGTTGCTTGTGATATGCGAATAGCCATAAGGGTCAATAAAAACTAAACTTCTTTCTGATGTCTTGAATGAATTAACCTTTGAAGCAACTATATCAAGCATATTATCAGCATCTTTATTAAAATACTCATAAACGCAATTGTTATTTTTATTAGCTTCTAATATTGCCTGAACATTATTAATCTTATCTTCTTCATAATCGTTAATTGTTACAGTTATTGGTTTTAGTTGCTTGCCTAAATTTTGTATAACCTCATTGGTTTCTCTAATGCAGTTATTAGTAATAATAGGGCTGCCTATGTTACCATCTTTATAAACGCCAATTCCACAGAAAATATCAAACAGGTTAATTTTAGAGCAATATGGTGTTAAGCTTAAAACTTTCAAATAGTGCAACAGGTAGTTCTTATACAGGTCTAATTTTGCCTGAGAGTGAGGATATACATTTTCCTTTGTTTCTTGTTTTCTCTGAACTGCCATATTTCAAAAATACTAATATTGTTAGTAAATTAGCAAAAATAATTCACCTAAATATAGCTGGTTATTCAAAATAAAAGGTAAGCCCCTAAAGAGGGAACTTACCTTGAACCTAAAAACCCATCTCTAAATTGCTTTATAGTTTTAGGTAATGTTTCTTTTCAGGGGTTTTACTTAAGGCAAAAACCATCTCAAAAGAAAACCAGTGAAATGCATACCACTGGCAAAGAAAATACAGCATAATTCCTGCTGGTTTAGTTCAGTAACCAACTACTAAAAATTTGTATCGCAAATTCTATTCTTACTACTTTTACAAAAATGTTTTTATGCCTTACTTTGATGATGATGGCAATGAAATAAACCCAGACTTATATCCTAAGCCACAGCTTTGTTTTAGTTGTAAGAAAAATGAAGACCCTAAAGAAGAAATGCTTTGTGCCATGACAAGACTTGACCAACTTGATGAGCCTGAGTTTAAGTGTTTTGCTTATGTACAAATGAGTAATGTAATTTAATTCAGAAACCAGCTACTACTTTTATCCTCCAATGCCCATCTTAATTGCTCTGCAAAGTGATAAGCATTCACAGCCTTGTCAAGAAAGTTGTCAATGTATGAGGACTTGTTAACTCCTGTAAAAAGATTATAAAGCCTCCATAAGTTGATATTACCTTCTGCATCCCTGCAAAAACTTTCATCCTTATAATAGTCTTTACAAACTGCCCCTATTTGATTATCTCCAAAGAGCAATGGGGTAATATCCTTTTTTAAATGATGTGGTAAACTTTGATACAATCTGCATCTGCCAATTACATGAGCAAACTGGCTCTCTGTTAATGAAAAATCATTCAGCCTTCTCATTTGGTCTAAATGAAAAACTGCATTGTAATTTTCAAGCAAGGTTCTAATGCAAGCCATTAACTGACCAATGCTATTAACTTTTACATCTTTATATAAACCATCACTCCACACACATAAATTGGTGCAAACAGAATTTTTAAACCCCAAAAAAATCTTGAAGTGTTCATCACTTCCTTTTTTACCATAGAGATTATCAAGGCTAAAAGATTTAACCCCTCCAATGGTTAATGAAAGTGGGTTGCCACCAATGCTGTCCTGAATAGTAGGTATCTCTATTATGAACATCATTCTTTCATAGTACAGAGTTTTTTCCCACTCTTCTAATTGATTAGCTGGTTTATTCATTGCAGAAGGGATTCTCCCCTTAATAGGATGGCTCACTTTTATTGAAGGCAAAAGAATTGTCTCTCCTGTGTAATGATTAGAAACAACTTCCTGTGTTGCTTCAATAAACTCAATGTGGGAAATCAATGTTTCATTATCCTTAAAGAATGTGGGGATAATATGCTTTTCTTTCATTTCTGAAAGCGTAACAGTTTCAGTATTTGCCTGAATAAATGATAAGCTGGTAGATACTGCTGGCTCTATTGGTGTAATAATATCCTCCATCATTACAGTACCATTAATTTGATTAGGTTTTATTGCTAATAGTTCCATTACCTGATACTTTTAAATGTTGAGAAATATGGGTTGCTTCATTGGGAGCTTGTACTACAAACTGTTTCCTCTTTTGACTAAAAAGAGTGGCATATTGTTCTTTAACAGTATTAGTTTGTGAATGGTATAGTGTCAATAATTCATCAACTGATTTACAGGCATTGATTTTAGCTGTTAGGTCATTAATAGAGGCTGACTGTTGATGAACTGTTTCAATACCCTGATTACACCAATTCATTATTAACTTTCCAGTTTCAACTGTAATAACAAATTCAGGTTTATCTGTAAAGAGTTCAGTTCTATCTTTACTGGCTTTACATAAATGTTTATCATTAATAATTTCTAAAGCTAAAGTCATCTCATAGTCATAGCCATCCCTAATTTCATCATCCATTCCCTGCTTAACTACTTTTGCTTTGTTGTTTTCCATCTCAATACTATAACTCTGCTTTTTTCTAACAGTAGTTATAACATGGCATTTGGATTGCAGAATGTTGTTTAACCATTTGGAGTAGAGAGGTGTGGCTTTTGCCCAATCCTGATACCTGCCCCCAAGTGAGTTCTGATATTCCAATAACCCTCCTTGACCTTTCCATACATGGGTAATACTGTCAATGATGATAATTTCAAGCCCAGCCTCTTCACATACCTTAATGGCCTGTATGTATCTGTCAGGTGAAAAAGGTGGGTCAAGTTTCAGGGTCTTAAATTTTCCCAAATGAGCATATAATGATGCTGATTCATTTTCAGTATCAATTACGCCAATTTTTGTCCAGTCCTGGCACATGCCATAAGCTATTAACAGGGCTGAATAGGTTTTGCCAAACCCTGATGGTGAGGCTATATTCAGCCTTAGTTTTACTCGCTTTCTTTCTGCTGTTTGTAGTTGCATAAATGTTTGATTTTGAGATTTAAAAAATTTATTTGGCGCTTAGCGCTGGAAAATCCAAAATGTATTTTGAAATTTGCAGTGCATTACCATAAACAACACAAGTGTTTACTTACTTGAATTATGGCACTTGGAAAATGTTGTTTAGGTTTTTCATATAAAAGTTGCTTTTGCAGCTTTCTAAAACTGGGAGAATTTCTATTATCCCATGTATGGAAAATCCCCTCACTCTGAGGGAGAATGAATAATTCAAAAATGGCTCTGACCAGTATAGTTTCCCAGAGCCAAGAAACAACAACCCTGCCTCAACAGATATTGGTGAGAGGCAGAAGAAGTGCTTCAAGAGAAGACAATGGTTATCCTTTGTACATTCCCCAGAACATTTACTTGGATGATTTATTAGAAAAGTATCCTGTTAATGTTCCAAATGCAAAAGAGTACCTGTTTTATCTGATGGATTTAATTTACCGAGTTCCAGCATTTAGTAAAAATGTTGATTTAGCAGAGCAAGGTGGGTTTACTTACCTTAATAGTACTTATTTGCAAAATGTAGTTGACAACTATGCTCCTTTAATGCAATGGCTAATTGCAAGAGGTATTTTGTTAACTGATGGTGTTTGTAAGAAAGGAAAGAAAAGTACTGGATTTAAATTCGCACCTGAATATTGGGTTGACTTAAAGGAAGTAGTTATTTATGGAGAAACACTTGTAAGAAAATTACGAGAAAGAAGATGGAAGAAGAAGGCAAGAAAAGAAAAAGATAAAATAACTCTTCAACCTGCACATTTATTTATTGGCGAAGATTTGCCTGAAATTCCTGTTGGTGCTACTTATTCATCACTTGCCAAATCAAAATATAATCATTTATTCAAATGGTTTAAAGAAGGCATTGAAGTTGAGTATGAAAAAGCAGTAATATACCTGAATGAAGAAAAAGAAAGAGAAACGCAATTAGTAGGTATTGAAATTGCACATATCAGATATATATGCAGGAAAATGGTATTAGATAGATTGGTTAATTGGGAAGATGATTTTGCCTTTGTAGATGAAACTTCAGGAAGATTACACAGCCCATTTACATATCTATCTTCAAAACTTAGAGCCTTTATAAAATTTCGTGGTAAAACATTAGCTGCTGCTGATATTAAAAACTGCCAACCCTTATTATCTCTTGTATTTCTTGATTTTGATTTATTTGAAAAATGTAATATTGCTGAAAGGTTAATAGTATTTAATCCATCTATTTATGGGGATGCAAATTCTTCTTCTTTATCTATTATCTCTATGTTAGGAGATTTTATTCAGGCTAAGCAAAACAACCCTGACGTTAAAATTTATAAAGAAAAGGTACTTGATGGTAGCCTATATGAATACTTTGCAGAAAGGCTGTTAGAAAATGGCTTTACAGAAAAAGAAATAGGGAGCGATAAAAGGGGGTTTGCAAAGGAGGGAGTTTTTAAGTCCTTTTTTTGTACAAATAGATTTATTGGCACAAAGCATGGAAAAATTTTACGTGTTTTTAAATTGTGCTTTCCCACTGTTTATGAAATATTTGCCAAAATTAAAATGGGCAGGCATGAAACCTTAGCCTGCATATTACAAAATATAGAAGCTGATTTAGTGCTTAATAAAACTGGCAAGCAAATTTCCTTAATTAAGGATGATGCTTTTCTGCTAACTATTCATGATTCAATAATCAGTACAGAAGATAATTATGAACTCATAGAAAAAGTCCTTTATTCTGTATTGAGAAAATATCTTGGAATTGATGTCAAGATAAAAAAGGAGATTTGGGATTATGAAAACATGATTGAAAAAAAGAGGCCCATAGCTACAACAGTTAGTGAGGAAGAAGATGTTTCAGGATATGGCTATGCTGAGTTGGAGCAAACATATAAGCCAAAAGCTTTCTCTATGAAAAAAGCTGCCCAAAAACTTGAGTTAAAAAGCAACAGACAACTATTAGCATTTTTAAGAGAAAATGGAATTATTGCCTACAATGAATTTAGAGAAAATGTCATTGTTCCTGAGTTTGAAAACACTGGTTATTTTTCAATATCAGAACTTAGAATAAGAGGCAGAGGTATAACAAGGTCAATAAGAGTTACAGAACTTGGTTTAGAATTTATTGCTTCTTTGTTAAATGAAAGCAATGTGTGTGCCTAATAAATTAGGGGGGATGCCCCCCCCTATTTTATTTTTTCTAATACTTTTCCAATCACCCTTTCATTCATTTCATCTATTAGTTCTTTATCAAAATTATCCAGATAAATGCCTGTTACTTTATTGCCATACTCATGCCCTAATGCCTCTGCAATCAAGTCTTTTGAATATCCCAAAGATTTGGCAATATTAGCCCATGAGTATCTTGCATAATAGGTTGATACTGGTTTATCAACTCCTGCTATTGCTGCAACTTTTTTCATGTTCTCATTATTAGCATGAATGATTAAGCCAATATCCTTTTTCTGTTGTATGAGAGATTTTTTACTATCTATGAGAGGCAATAAATACCCTTTAGAATTTTGCTCATTTTGAATAAGGCTTATCAGTTTTTTTGTTTGAGGTAATAGCTTTATGCTATATACTTTCTTTGTTTTCTTTCTATGAAAAACAACCCTGCCATTAATGATATGGTCATGCTTTAGTGTTAAGAGGTCTGCAAAGTTTATTCCTATCAGGCAAAAGGAAAGTAAAAATAAATCCCTGTGAAACTGCATATTACCAGCTTCTAAAATTTCAACATCCAAAAGGGAATTCAATTCATCAAGAGTTAAAGCCCTGTTGATGGTTCTTTCTGTTTTTATTTTGTATTTCAGAAAGGGGTAGTATTTGGCATCTACCAGTTCCATTTTAATAGCCTTGTTGTAGATAGCCCTTATTTCTCTCATGTAACAAGCAATTCCATTGGGTTTAAGCCCTTCATCAATCATACTATTAGTAAAATCTTCCAAAAACCTGTAATCCATTTCCTCAAACCTCAATTCCTTTTTGCCAATGTATTTTTCAATCCTATTAATAGCACATTGGTAAGCTATGGAGTTGCCAACCCTTCCAGCTTTTAGCATGGTTTCTACCTGCTTTTTTGCAAAGGATAAGAAAGTAACAGACTGTGGCTTGTTTCTGAAGTTATCAGTTAGCTCATGAGCTGTTACCACTTTACCCTGATTTTCTAAATGCAAGCTGTTTTCCTGTAAGGCTGCCAGCTTTTTAAAAATAGTAAGTTGTATGATTTTGTAATTGGGGTGGGTGGGTTTTAATTTGCTTCCTGATTTATCCCAATATTTCTCTTCAATAAAAATGTCAAGGGGTAATTCCTTTGTTTTTCTATTGATTGTAACCCTGATTTTTAAAGGGTATGTGTCATCTTTCTTTTTGTACCTAAAGTCCAAAAACACCCTATAAGTTGTAGCCATGCTAATGAACATTTTGCATGGGCAATGCAGAAAATTTTCAAACAATTTTCAAACAAAAGGCTGAAAAAGGGGCAATTTTCAAACAAATTGGGGCATAAAAAAAGCACCTACATTGCTGTAAGTGCTTTAGTATCCTGCTCCCCCTTCAGGACTTGAACCTGAGACCCTCTGATTAACAGTCAGATGCTCTAACCAACTGAGCTAAGGAGGAATGTTTTTCAAGTTTCTCTCGCTCTTGAACCAGCGACTCTTCTGATTAATCCCGCAGGTGCGGGACTCTAACCAACTGAGCTAAGGAGGAATGTTTTTCAAGTTTCTCTCGCTCTTGAACCAGCGACTCTTCTGATTAATCC
>JAIEQM010000008.1 GCA_019747705.1 Chitinophagaceae bacterium
TCAAGCCCGTGCAAAAATAAATGAATTGAAGTTGGTGATTGGTAATTGATTCTTAAAATAAAAAAAGGAAAAAGTTTCAGCACAAAATCATAAATGACGGTTGATTAATTCTATATCAAAACAATTACTTTATAATTCCATTACCAGGTGTTTTACAATAGTAGTCATCTTAGGTTCTGCAGCAGCAGCAGCTTCCAGCACTTCTTCATGTGTAATTACATTTTCTTCTTCACGTATGCCGATATCTGTAATCACACTCATCGCAAAAACAGGAATGTTCATGTGCACTGCCACAATTACTTCCGGCACGGTACTCATGCCCACCGCATCTGCACCCAGCACATGAATCATTTTATACTCAGCCCTTGTTTCAAAAGTGGGACCGGTAACGCTGAGGTACACCCCTTCCTGCACGTTAATGTGTAAGCCTGCAGCAATTTTCTTTGCTTTAGCAATCAAATCTTTTTTATACGGTTCGCTCATATCCGGAAACCGGGTGCCCAATTCGTTTTCATTTTTACCAATCAACGGGTTGATGGAAAACTGGCTGATATGATCTTTAATAATCATGAGATCACCCACATTGTAAGATGGGTTTACGCCACCGGCCGCATTGCTCAGGATTAATGTTTTTATGCCGAGATATTTCATGACCCGTATGGGATAAACCACATCCTGTATGCTGTACCCTTCGTAATAATGAAACCGGCCGGCCATTACCACTACATTTTTGTTGCCGAGTTTTCCAAATACCAGTTTGCCTTTATGCCCTTCCACTGTTGATACCGGGAAATGCGGTATTTCATTATAACTGATTTCTTTTTCAACACTTAACTCTTCTGTAAAATGGCCAAGACCGCTGCCCAGTACCACACCCACTTCTGAATCATGTTTGTAATGCTGCCGTATAAAAGCAACTGTTTCTTTAATGTGATGGATTAATTCACTCATAAGCTTAGATAATAAACAAATATAATGTTTTTGATACGGTGTAAAAGCAATAAAAGTTAACTCCCTTTCATTAAAATGTGTATCTCAATATCGCTCCTTCCGCTTCATAGGTAATAAGTTTCCGAAGCAGTTGATTGTTCATTACTTCCGCCACATCCATCCATTTATGATTTACTTTCATCCGCCGGTAAATTAAACGGATGCCATGACTGTAATCCACATACCGGTTTACATGCCCTGTATAAACGGGTTGTATGGGTTTGCCATCTGGTTGATGCCAGCCGTAAATGGCAACACGGTTGGGTTTGGAAGTATTGATGAGCTGATTGGTGAGAATCACATCTTTCTTAATGCCCGCAATTAAACCGGTTCTCTGCTGCCGCAGCCCTTCCACCATTAAATGATGATGATACATAGTGGGTGTGCTGTCACGGTAAGCAAACATCCATACAGGAGATAATTTTACAACTGCATGTTTGTAAATATCGTCCACCAATTTTTGTGTGGGCAAAAAGCAATGAAAACTGTCGGCAATAATTTGTGCTGCCATGGGTGTTAAGGGAATACGTGCCCAATCGTTATTACTGCCAATGGACAAATAATCAGCAGTAACAAACAGGGTTGCAGAAATAGTTTTGCCTGAAGATGAATCTGTAACCGAAAGCGGAACTGGTGTAAATAAGTTTAAAAACTCTGGAAGATTTCCGTTAAGTATTTCACGCAGCGCAAATGAATCCCTTTGCCTCCAGTCCATACTTACTGCTTCCCTGTAAAACGCAGAGCCGGTGAGGGCGACAGGGTTTCTGTTTTTTGAGGTAAGATGGTACAATGTTTTGCAGGAACAGAACAATAACACGATACTCATGAATATCCATTTCTTCATTGCAGAAAGATAAAATAGTTGATGTAACATTTGATAAGAAATTTTGAGAGCAGATAAATGTTGCGTTCTTCATTTTCAATTGCCAAAGCTTACAGAAATAGTCTGTGCCCGGCAAAAAGCCGGAGTAGAACAACCTCATCCTTCAGCAGTAGCTCAATGTCATTAAGTTAAGCGTCATCTCAAACGTAGTGAGAGACCTCATAAGTTTTGTACTGAACGAATTTTATGAGATGTCCCGTTCCTCGATATAACAAAGCGCTTAATTTAATGGCATTGAGCAGCGGTTCAGAGTTCAAAAAACCTCCCAAAACAATCTTTGTTCTTCCCTATCTTCGCCAAAATTTTTTCAAATGAATCTCCACGAGTATCAGGCCAAGGATCTTTTAAAAAAATACAATGTGCCGGTGCAGGAAGGTATTGCCTGCAGTACAGTGCACGAAGCTGAAGAAGCTTACCGTCAAATTAAAGGACAAACAGGAAACAGTTTTGCAGTAATTAAAGCCCAGATACATGCAGGTGGGCGTGGCAAAGGCACTGTTAAAGAAACAGGTGTGAATGGGGTGAAGGTGGCGAAAAATATTGACCAGATTACCGAGTTTGCAAAAGGGATTTTAGGCGGCACACTGGTAACTATTCAAACAGGACCCGCAGGTAAAGTGGTGAATAAAGTTTTAGTGGCGCAGGATATGTATTATGACGGGCCAAGCGAACGCAAAGAATTTTATCTTTCTATTTTGCTGGACAGAACCAGGAAGCAAAATGTAATTATGTACAGTACCGAAGGTGGAATGAACATTGAAGATGTGGCGCATGATACACCTGAAAAAATATTTAAAGAATGGATCAATCCCGGCGGGCCATTACAGGGCTTCCAGGCCAGAAAGATTGCTTTTAATTTAGGCCTCAGCGGTGAAGCATTTAAGAACTGTGTAAAGTTTGTAACCAACCTGTACAATGCGTATGTAGGTTTGGATTGCAGTATGCTGGAAATAAATCCTTTGTTTAAAGCGGCTGATGATAAAATTATTGCAGTTGACTGCAAAATGAATATTGATGATAACGCTTTAATGCGTCATGCAGATATTGCCAATATGCGTGATGTTACAGAAGAAGACCCAACTGAAGTGGAAGCAGGTAACCACAACCTCAACTTTATTAAATTGGATGGCAACGTGGGTTGTATGGTAAATGGTGCAGGTTTGGCTATGGCTACTATGGATATGATTCAACTCAGTGGCGGGCAACCAGCCAACTTTTTAGATGTGGGCGGCACTGCCAATGCACAAACTGTGGAGGCCGGTTTCAAAATCATTTTAAAAGATCCCAATGTAAAAGCCATTCTCATTAATATTTTTGGTGGCATTGTACGTTGCGACCGTGTGGCAGCAGGTGTAATTGAAGCCTATAAAACCATCGGCAATATTCCCGTTCCCATCATTGTGCGTTTACAGGGCACTAATGCAGAAGAAGCAAAGAAACTGATTGATGAAAGTGGTTTAAAAGTGCAGAGCGCTATTCAACTGAGTGAAGCGGCGGAACTGGTGAAGAAAGCCGTAGCATAATTCAGTGGTTAGGCGATAGTGGTTAGTCATTAGTAAGAGGCTGTCTCAAAAGTCTGAGACAGCCTCTTTTTATTCGATAAGGTGATGGAGAAAGTTTTCGTTTATGCGATTCTCAAAGCCTTCATTTTACTTTTAAGACAGCCTCTTTTTGTTGCTGATGGTTTTTACCAATGCTTTTACATACCAAAAATCGCTTATGGCACGTTCATTGAAACATATTTAATATTCATTTTTAAAACCATCTGTATGCAAAAAATCATCTTCACCTTCTCTTTATTATTGATTGTTTCTACCATTGTTGCGCAGGGCCGTTTCGAAGAAATACAGCATTACAAAAAATTTAAAGTACAGGCAGATATGGGTTATGCACGCCCCACCGGTAAAGGAAGTAAAGCGGGTGTGCTGCTGGCGCTGGAGCCAAAAATTAATTTATCAGATAAAGTATCGGTGGGCTTGCGTATGGAAGCATCTGCTGTTGCAAGGGGTTTGGTGAGCATCAACAGTTCTGCAGTAAGTGGTGAAGCGGGCCTGGGTTTGGCATTTGTACCCACTGTTGATTATTATTTTACCAATAAACTGGTACGCCCCTTTGTTGGGGCAGGCGGCGGTATTTATAACCTGGTGGGTGTAACTGCAAGCACAAGCGGTGGCGGCTCCATCAGCATCCCCGCTGTTACAAAATTGGGCGGTATGTTAAGGGCTGGTGTTGAAGTTTGGCATATCCGGGCAGGCTTTCATTATAATTTAATTGCCAAATCAAATAACGTTGATAATAACTACTATGGCATTACCATCGGTATAGTGTTTGGTGGCGGTATAAAAGATGAATATAAAAGCAATGATGATTATTAATTCCTGTTCAGTACTCAAATTTCCCTGTTCAGTATAAAAAAAATGCAGCGGCAGCAATGGAGCAGTAACTTTTGGTTTCAAATCACCAAATCAACTGCAAATGAGAAAATTATTACTCCCGTTGCTGGTAATGACCTTAGGGTTATCCTGCACCAAACAAAAAACATTCAACCGCACTTTTTTTCACACCATCCTGGCACCCAGCAATGAAGTGCCTGCAAGGTCTTCACCTGCTTATGGTGATGCATCTGGTTACTATGATAATGACACCAAGATTCTTACACTAACCGTTAACTATTACAATCTCAGGGCTCCGCTGGTGGCATGGCATATTCATAAAGCAGCTACGGGCACCAACGGGCCGGTTATTTTTAATTTCGGCGACCCAAAAAGCAGCGGCTTCATTTATGTATCTGCACCCTTTACACCTGATCAGGAAGCTGATTTAATGAATGGTTTAAATTATGTAAACCTTTATACCTCTGTATTTCCCGGTGGCGAAATAAGAGGACAGCTACAGAAATTTTAATAATTTGTTGATTCGCAGTGATGGGGCTCTCTGTTGCTTGCAGAGGGCCTTTTATTTTTGACCACATTACATTCATTTTTTTGTTATCTGCTTCGGCAAGAGCAAAACTTCAGTTTTGCGGCGGATCTCTTCAAAGATCTTCTTTCAATTGAGCAGGGCAGCTTCTGCAATACTATTATACAGGATCTTAAAAAACAAGAATTAATTAGTTTTGCTGCATGTCCATCACCATCAGGCCCATTCAACCAAAAGATAATAAAGCAATGGCATTGATTGTTCGTAATTCATTAGCTGAGTTTGGCGCCAATAAACCCGGCACTGTTTATTATGACCCCACTACAGATGCGTTGTTTGAACTGTTTCAAACACCCGGCAGTTTTTATTTTGTAGCTGAAGAAGGTGAAGTGTTGCTGGGTGGCGGGGGTATTTTTCCAACAGAAGCATTGCCACCCAAAACATGTGAGCTGGTAAAAATGTATTTACATAAAGATGCAAGGGGCAAAGGGTTGGGAAGGTTGTTGATTGAAAACTGTTTGCAATGGGCTAAAGAAAATGGATATGACTTTTGTTATCTGGAAACCATGCCCGAACTAAAGCAGGCATTGAAAGTATATGAGCTTTTTGGGTTTGAATATTTAGACGGACCACTGGGCAACAGTGGTCATTTTGGTTGCGACCGGTGGATGCTGAAAAAATTGCAGTAATTTTAAAAACTCCAGTTGATTTTTAGCAGCAAATATCTTCCAATGCCCGTAAAAGTATTCTCGTTTACTACATTGACAGTGTTATTTCGTTGCGCATATAAACGGTTGTTCAAAAGATTATGTACAACAAAATCAGCATTCAGATTTTTATTGATTACGATGTTTTGAAAAAGACTCCATAGATGAAACTGCTGTTGCGGGGAAAGTTGCAGATAATTATATTGGGTTCCCGCATAGTAATTGCCCTTGAATGCAGAGCGAAGTTTTATAAGAATATTTGTTGTCTGATTATTGTTTTTGACAATAATACTTTGATTTGTCTGCTCGTTGTAAAAAAAGCTTTTTGAAAAATCTATTTGCCAGCCTACAGGCATTTTAAATGATGGAACCCAGGTAAAAGTAAACCCACCGTAACTGGTTTTATTTTCTACAGGTTGTGTGTTCAATAACTGGTTATTGATACTGAAAGAAGCAAATGAGCTGACCCTGAATGTAGAATTGAGCGGAAAGACAAAGGAACCAAAATCAATATTCACTCCTGCTTGCCTGTTATTGTTCACCATACCCCAGGTTGTTACATTGTATTGAGGAAGCAACAGAATGTTGCCTGCGTAATCAGTTCTGGCAAACCGCACATTCGTTGAAATGAGCAGTGATTGCTTGGAGATGATTTTAAAATTGGAAAAAGAAACATTTGCTGTGTATGCCTCCACAGGCTTTACCATTTCTCCGCCGGTAATAACTGATGCATTAGCATTGATCATATTGGCAGGATGAAACAACAATGGGTTTGGCAGTTCTTTTACAGTTGAAACCAGGAAGTTAAACCCTGAAAAAGCCTTTATCTTATACGTATAGCCAGCACTTAATTTCCAAAGAATAAAATTTTTATTCTTTCCGGTTTGGCTATTATCTGAAACAGACCCAATGCCCGGGCTGAAGTTGAGCTTGATTGAACTTTTAGCTGTGAACTGTTTTACTGTCTGAAGGCTTAACCTGTTTTGCAGAAATACAATTTCACGGTTTACACTTGAAAGCAATTTCTTTTGAGAGGTTACATCGTTATAAATAGTTAAGTTCTGCAAACTGTTTTCATATCCAACTTTCAACGTTTTACTGCCTTTTTTCCGAAATACAGAAATATTGCTTTGCCAATTCAGTACATCAGCATTTGTTGACTGGTTAAAAAACCGAAAGCTATCTGGTCTGTTGTAAAAAAGATGGAGCCTGTTTGTTTGTGTTTCAAATTGTTTACGTTCGGGAATAAAGCTAACATTACTTTGCAGGCTCAGTACCTGGTATTCATTAAGTTTTACAGCGCCATTATAGGCAGCAGTGTAGCCCCATCTTGTGGCATTAATATTTTCTGATAATGTATCCGTAAAAAAACCAGTTGTTTGATTGGTGAAACGATTATCGTCCTTTACCCATCCTGCCTGCAGGTTTAGGTGACCTGCAAATTTTTTAAGATTATCATGTGAAAGCTCAGCAGCCCCTGAAATATTTTGACGTTTAATTTCACTTTGCTGATTGTTGGTTAAGCTCCATCTGTTTTGTTGATTTAAAGTAGTAAAAGATGAATTGCCTCCGTTAAAAAACAATTGATCACTCACACCATAAAACCGAAAAGCCAGCTTTAGTGTTTTATTTATCCGTGTATGAAAAAGAGGAGAACTGAACAGGTTGCGGTTATCCAAAACGTACTCTCTCGAAATATCTGGTGCAGCTACGGTACCGGAGTTTATCAAACCTGTACCATTTACAATTTTTTTAGTGAGTTCTCCCTGCTGCTGCAAACCTCCTGCATTACCAAACTGCTGATAACGCAATAAACCTGTAGCATCTTTGGCAATATTATTGGCATTAAAGAGACCAATCATTTTAAATTTTGCTTTCAGCCACACCAAACTCACATCCCCTTCATATCTCCCTTCCGGTGAGGCAGCGCCGGTTACACTACCATTTAATTTACCCTGAAGTCCTTTTTTTAATTTTAAATTAATGGCGGCCTGGTTACTTTCCAAAAGCCCGCCCATAATACGGTTCTTATTGTAGTTATCTATCACCTGCAGTTTATCCACTATATCTGCATTAAGGTTACGGGTGAGCAGCTGGTATTGATCCTGCGTTAAATCATCACCATCTAAAAGCAAAGCTTTTACTTCTTTGCCACGATAGGTAATGCGTCCGTCAGCTTCAACTTTAAATCCTTCAATATTACGAAGAAGGTCTTCAACTTTCCGTGTTTGTACATTGCGAAAACTATCAGCTTTAAACTCAATAGTATCATTTTTTATTCGTACTGGCGCTTTACTTTCAATTACGATTTCTTTTAAACTAGTTTCAGATGGAATAAGAAAGAAATTTAAGGAAGTTAAAGAATCAGATAGAAGATGGATTTTTTTCTCTTCCTTATCGAAATTTACATGTGAGGCAATAAGTACATAAGAACAAGTATCAAACAGTTTTGATGTTACTATAAATGACCCATCCTTTTTAGAGAATGAAAATGAAACAATTTCTTTGTCGTCATCTTTTATTAACTTGTATAAAACAACAGAAGCTTGTTGAAGCGGTGATTTGTCTGATGAACTAAAAACAAATCCTTTAATAGAGTAATTAGCTTGCCCGTTTACTGACAAAAAAAAAAGAAAATTCCAAATGTTACATAAAATAATTTCATATACTCCTTCTGAAATTCTGTGGCTCTAATATTTTCTTTCACAGAATTAAAACTCCTAAATAAACCTACTAAAATCCTTCAATAGTTAAAAGCTCGACAGAACTATCTGTTACAGTTTTAGTAGTTGTTGCACAATTCTTACAATCAGGATTATCTTGGGCATTAATTGATTCAATTGATTTTTTTACCTTAAAAAAATTCTCCTTATATAGTTTCTTAAAGTCTGCAAACGATTCATTTATAAAACTTGGGAACTCAGGTAATTTTTCAACTGACTTCTCAAATTTAGTGAGTTTCCAATAAACTTGAAATGAGTCATCATAAATCTCTACAATTAAACCAGGCAGACCTCCAAATTTCCATGGGCCATTTGCAATTGGAATGGATTCATTATACCACGCAGTATAATTTCTCCCTCTGAATCGCATTGTTGCTTTCTTTAACATTTGGTTTCCCGAAGTGCGCTTTTCATTTATAAACATCCATTTAAACGGATAAAGAGAGTCTATATAAGTTTTAGACTCTTTCATTAAAAAAGAATACTCAGATTGAAAAAAAAGTTTGTTTTCCTCAAAATTTTTGAACACATAAACTTTTAGAGTATCCTTTTCGGAGTAATACTCAAATTTTTTCTTTCCATCAAAAGTAGTTATTGTATGCATTCCAGGTGATTTCATTTCATATGGCAATTTATAGGAAGCTGATTTTGAGCCATCTGTTAAAACCGTATTTGTAAACTTTAAACCTCCTGGTTCAAGGGTATCATTAAAATTTACATATGTAATTTTATAACCTTCAATTTGAGAGTTGGCAGAAAAAAAAGACACTAATGAAAAGAAGTATAAAAAAATAATTTTCATAAGAAGAAATTTAAAATGCAGGGGCATCTACCCCTGCATTTACTTTTAAGCTGGTAATAAAACCATAAGATCCATAATGCAATCTGCTACTGCAATATCTGCCGCAAGTTGAGTATCACGACATGCACTGCAAGTGATTGTAACCTCATTTCTTACAATGTTGGCAGAACTGCAAAACTGTAAAAAACTCGATTCAATTTTACTCTGGATACCAGATTTTACAATAGCACTTGGCACCACAACGTTTGATAATTGTTCTGAGCCTGAAGCGTAAATTGCCAGCGAAAAGAGTGAGAACAATGAAAACAGAAATAACTTTTTCATAAAAGAAAGTTTAGTGTTAAAAAATGTTTAGCAAGCTAAAGTGAAAAAAAAAAAAATGAATCCGCCAAATATTTTTAAAGTATTCTTAAAAGCTATAAATGTTATATCCTACCCTAAATCCACCAACCCCACTTCATACACACCGCTAAACAAATACACCGCTCCTGTTTTTATATCAATAGCTTTATGCCGTTTCCGCAGCTTCTCCCCTTTTTTGAAAACACGCCCGTCTTTTAACTGAAATAACTGCCCTGTTTGCAGTTCTTCCACCAGCACTTCACCTTCCCTGCGTTGATCGTATTGTTTCAGCACACGTATCAAATGTTCTTCACCGCAACTGGTGGCCGATGGATTTTGAATGGACTTCAGCAATGCCTTCTCCACATCAGCCGGAAAAACTTTTTTTAACAGAAACTGCGCCAGTATCCTGCTGTATTCATTCTTCCATTCTTTACCATGGGGTGCAATACTATTGCCATAAATTTCAAACGTGAGCAGGTGTGCAATTTCATGCAGCAGGGTTACCAAAAATGAATAAGGGTTGAGGTTACCATTTACACTGATGCGGTGATTTTTCCGATCAACTGCATGGCGGTAATCGCCCAGCACACTGTTGCGCTCTCTTGTAATGGTTAAATGAATTTTGTATTCATGAAGGTATTGCAGTACCGGCTCCAGCGCTTCCCGTGGTATATAAGCCGCCAATGCATGTAAAGGAACTTCCTTCTTACTCATGATTGTTTTTTCTCTTTCAGCAAACGGAACACCTGGCGTATTTCAACAATGGTATAAAGAATATATAAACCCATGCAGATAAACAGCCCGGCTTTGTTTACATTTTTCTTTGCCACCAAAATATAAACAGCCGCTGCAATGGCACATACAAACATTTTTACCAGCAGCGAGCCATACACACTTCTTAAAAATACCTGTACATTTTTGTGAAGAAACCCTGTAATATGAAAGTAGAGTGATGCGATAAAAACGAGGAATAAAATGATATTACCAACACTCACCACATCGGCATCAATTCCTTTTTGTTCAATAAAATTTCTGAAAAGATTGGTAAGAGATAATGCCGCAACAAACAAACCCAGTAACGGCAAATAAAAACGCTTTGTATTCATTTCTTCCGTGATGTGTCTTTAATAATTTTCACAAACATAGCTATTAAAAACACAAGAGGAACTGCCCATATAAAAACGGGGAAAGAAATGTGCACCCAGCGGTCGAGTTGCCCGCCCAAAAAAACACCCAGTGCCGGGGCTGCCATCAGTTGAAACGCCAGCCCGGCATATTCCATTAAATAAGAACTGTTTGTTCGGCTGTTTTTTTTATTACTGGTCGCTGGCTGCGGCATTCACCATTTCGTTTTTGATAGCCACCACATTGGCGCCGGTATTACCCATATGGCATTCACCGTTAAAGGATGCAGTGGCATCTACCTGCAACTGCCCGGTGTAAATATTGCCATTCACCTCACAAGTGCCTTTAAGGTATAGCAAATCAGCTATACGCACATTACCGTTAATTTGACCCAGCACTTCGGCAGTATTGGCATGTACATCGCCTTTAATTTGTCCGCCGGGACCCACCAGTACTTTTGACGTGGTAGTAAGATTGCCCACTAATATTCCATCCACTCTTATATCGCCTTTGCTTTCAATGTTACCGTTAATTTCAGTACCACTTGCAATAATGGTGGCAAGCCCTGTTGCAGTTTCTTTGGAGGAGTTGTTGGATTTGTTTGTAAACATATACGGCTGTTTTATTGTGTTGATTTTTCTATTTCAGGTATTTTGAGGGTAGCGGTATCAAGCGTTGTTTTTACATCGCCTGACAATACCTTTTTAAGATTGTCAAGATATTGGTCTTTATATTGCATGGCCCTTTCCAGCGAGTCAATTTTAGTTTTATATAAAATCAGTTCCTTTCTCTGGCTCTGTGTTCCGTAACCCGGTAAATAATACTTCAGGTTGGTGAAAGTGATCAATGCCACCGTTAAACCCACCAGCAGTACAAAAATGGTGCTGAGCGTTATATACACACTCAACCTGCTGAGTTTAAAGGTTACCACCTCCTCATACGTATCATCATTCATCACCACCAGCCGGTAGCGGTTGCGAAGCCTTTTCAACGTTGTATCTGCGTCAAATAATCGTGCCATTGTAATTGCGGATAACTAAATTAAGGGTAAATCATTGCCAAATGTGAAAATCTTTTTTGATTTTTATATGAATTCCTGTTTTTAAGGGGCGTTAAAATACCATATTAATTAAAAACCTGTAAGCCATTCTTAAAATGCATCCTTTTTTTATTGATATTTCTGCTTATTTAAAATATTTTTGGCCGAATTGAGTTAATACTAAAAATCAGGGTGTCTGCATGCTTCAATCCCTTGTGTTACAACCAAAATGGATAATCTTTTTGCTGCTTCTGAGCTGTTTTACGGCTTCAGCACAGCCTGATTATACATTGCCCCTTCACAAACCTGAAAAATATACGGATAAAGAACTCGGTTCTGAAAAAACCGACACCAAAAAATTCACTGTTCCCCGCAGGCTTTTCCAGGGAATGATTACCCATTACAATTACTACTATAACGCCAACCGGAAGCTGGATGAAATTATGCAGCGGGCCAGGCTGGCACACAGGGATGATTTTAATGAGTTGCTTTCGTTCTATAACTGGTCCACCAAAACAACAGCAGGCGATTCAACAGAACTCGATTCCATCTTATACAAAGCTACTGCCGGCATTGTGCTGCATGATTTGAGAAACAGTTATGTTGACAATCTTTATCAAATCATCGGCAAATCTTATTTCCTCTGGCGAAAGTTTGACAGCGCTTACCGCATTTTCCAGTTCATTAATTATAATTTCTTTCCGAAGAATAAAGACGAATATATAATTGTGGTAGGTTCCAACTCGCATTCCACTAACGGAACATTAAACCTTGCAACAAAAGAAAATAAAAATATTGTTCACCGTGCTTTTTCTCAACCTCCCAGCCGTAATGAAGCGTTGTTCTGGCTGGCCAAAACTTATGCTGAAGACAGTTTGCTTGATGAATCCTTAAGCTTAACAAGATTACTCAGAAAAGATCAGTTTTTTCCTGAACGCCTTCACAGCCAGTTGGATGAAATCAATGCCTATGTTTTTTATCAGCGGCAGCAATGGGATAGCGCTGCTTATTATTTAAAAGGCTCACTGGTGAATACGGAAAATAAAAGCGAACTGGCAAGATGGGAATATTTACTGGGGCAATTGTATTCCCTTTTAAAACAACCGGCAGAAGCCTCTTCTTATTTCAACAAAGCAAAAACACATACTACTGATCCTGTAATGTACATCCATGCCCGCATCTATGAATCACAGTTGGTTAAGAATGAAGAAGGCAACAGTATTCAAAAAGCCCTGGATGATTTGGTAAAACTTTCAAAGAAGGAACGCTTTGATGGATATGAAGATGTATTGTTTTATGCAGCCAGCGGTATGGCTCTGCAGTTAAAAGACACTGCTTTTGCCAAAGCATTACTGCAAAAGAGTACCAAATACAATACAGAAAATGCTTCGTTAAAAAACAAAGCATTTCTAAAACTGGCCACCATTGCCTATGATCAAAAAGATTATCCATTTGCCGCTGCCTGTTATGACAGTTTGAATTTGCAGGATGAAGCGCTTGCATCACAATCCGCTCAGCTTGAATTAAGGAAAACTGTTTTGAATGAACTGGTGAAAAACATCAATACCGTAAAGCGGCAGGACAGTCTGCAAACCGTTGCAAAAATGCCGGAGAAAGAAATGGAAGCTTATCTTAAAGCGCTGGTTAAAAAATTAAGAAAGCAACGAGGGCTGAAAGAAGAAGAAAGCAATTACACAAACCCTGCATTGCTGGTAAATAACCCCAACCAGGAACAACCATCCCTGTTTACAAACACAGGCGGAGCAGGAAGCGGCTGGTATTTTAATAACAGCAGTGTAAAAGCAAAAGGTTTCAGCGAATTTGTGGCCCGCTGGGGCAAGCGGCCCAATGTAGATAACTGGAGAAGGATGGGTGCAGTAAATACAACCTTAACAGGTGGCAACCTCAACCCTAACAACCCGGGCGACCCTTCAGGCATCAGAAACGTCAATGGTAATGCTGATAATGTTGAAGAAGAGTTAACAGTGGATGGATTAAAAAGCAAATTACCTCTTACAGAAGAGCAGTTAAAAGCTTCCAACAAAGAAATACTGAGCGCATTAATTACACAGGGGCAGATCTATAAAAATCAACTGGAAGATTATGAACAGGCTGCCTTAACCTTTGAAGAGATATGGAAGCGGTTTTCTAATTACGAACAGGAAGAAGAAGTGTTGTTTGAGCTGTTTTATTGTTATAAAAAAGCTGGCAACACTGAAAAGTCAAATTACTTTCAATCACAGCTCAAACAAAAATATCCCGGTGGTGAAGCAGAAACAAAAATCACTGCTGCTTCAAAACCAAAAGCAGAAGTAAAAGATGCTAAAACGATTGCCTACGAAAAAATTTACAATCTCTTTATTGAAGGAAATTTTGAAGCAGCCATTGCAGAAAAGAAAATTGCAGATTCAGTATATAAGAAATCTTACTGGACACCACAATTGCTTTATGTGCAGGCATTGTATTATATACGGCAGCGGAATGACAGCACTGCTTTACAAACACTTAATGACCTGGAAACAAATTTCCCCGGTACACCTATGGCAGAAAAAGCATCTGTAATGAGAGATGTAATTACACGCCGTGCTGAAATTGAAGATTATCTTACCAAAACAAATATTGTTCGCCAGCCGGAAGATGCAGTGATCATTCCATTTGATGAAGGCCCCAAAATAAATAAAGCGGAAGTAACAGATAAAAAAGAAACGGATAATAAAATTGCCATTCAAAACAAACCGGCACAGGTAACGACTATTGAAAAACCAAAACCTGTTGTTCAAAAACAGGGCATTGAAAAAGAAGACCGCAATAACGCTAAAATAACAATCGGCAATAAACCTGCTGTTGATACCACACGCATTAAACCATTAAAAGATGTTAAAGTGCAGATGGCTTATACGTACGATGATAATGAACCCTACGTTGTACTGATGGTGTTTGAAAAAGTAGATCCTGTTTACATCAGTGAATCAAAAATTGCTTTTCAGCGTTATAATAATTCCGCACACAATAATGAAAGCCTCCAAATCAATATACATGAAGGCAAACCGGAGGAACTGAGTTGGATTGATCTGGGCCCTTACCCCAATATCACTTCCATACTGGGTTATTTTAATGAGCTGAAAGCCAACGCCCGCCAGGTTGTTCCCTGGTTACCGGCAGATAAATACCAGTTCATCGTAATTTCACAAAGCAACCTTGAAATTTTAAAAACCCGCCAGAACCTGGAAGAATACAGGCTTTTCATCCGCCAGTATGTAAAAGATAAATTTTAAGATTTCCACATCAGTTCAAGCGGCGAATTGTTTTAGCTTTGTTGGGCATTGAATTTGCTTTAACTTCTACTTCATATTACAACTATATGCGTAAATCAGTTAAGTTCCTGTGGAGGCTGTTTTTTATTGGAGCAGCAGTATTCCTCATTGTAATCCTGCTGGCCAATTTTGGTGTATTTGGCAAAATGCCATCGCTTCAGGATCTTGAAAATCCCTCTGCTTCTTTAGCCAGTGAAGTAATTGCAAGCGATGGCACCACCATGGGTAAATTTTACCTGCAGGACAGAAGCAATGTGGAGTTTAAAGACATTTCAAAAAATGCAGTGAATGCACTGGTAGCAACAGAAGATGAACGTTTTTACTCACATTCAGGTATTGATGGCATTGCACTTGCAAGAGCAGTAGTAAGATTGGGCCGTGATGGTGGCGGCAGTACCATTACCCAGCAGCTTGCCAAAAATTTATTTACCAATTATTCCAGTTTTGCACCATTCCGTGTGCTTCAAAAAATTAAAGAATGGATCATTGCTGTAAAGCTGGAACGCAATTTTACAAAGGATGAAATTATTGCACTGTACCTTAACACCGTTCCTTTTGGTGATAATGTGTATGGCATCCGCAATGCCTCCAAAACTTTTTTTCAGAAAGAACCAGCCTTACTCTCAGTAAACGAAGCAGCAGTACTCATAGGCATGCTTAAAGGAAATACCATTTATAACCCCCGCCGTGATGCAAGACGTTCGCAAATGCGCCGCAATGTGGTAATAGACCAGATGGTAAAAAACAATTTTATTGTACCAGCAGAAGCAGAAAAAATAAAAGCGCAACCCATACCGCTCAACTACAAAAAGCTGGATGAAAGTACCGGCCTTGCCCCTTACTTCCGTGATGTGGTACGTGATTATATGAAGAAATGGTGTAAGAATCATAAAAAAGCGAATGGTGATGCATATAATCTGTACCAGGATGGTCTTAAAATTTATACCACCATCAACCCCCGTATGCAATTGTATGCTGAAGAAGCAGTGGCCAAACACCTTGGCGCATTGCAAAAAAATTACTGGACACTTCCCTGGATCAAAAACAACAGTATCTGGAAAGGCCATGAAAAAATACTGGAGCGGGCTATGCAGGAAAGCGACCGCTGGAAGAATATGGAAGCAGAAGGTATCAGCGCTGATGAAATCAAAAAATCATTTTATGTAAAAACCAAAATGAAAGTATTTGTGTGGAATAACAAAAGAGAAACAGATACCATCATGACGCCGTTTGATTCACTCCGTTATCATAAAATGATTATTCAAACCGGGTTCATGTGTATGGATCCGTTTACAGGTGAAGTAAAAGCATGGGTGGGTGGTGTTAACTTCAAAACATTCAAATACGATCACGTTAACATCAATACCAAACGCCAGGTAGGTTCCACCTTTAAACCTATATTATATTCTTATGCCGTTGAGAATGGTTTTACACCTGAAACACCCTTACCCAGCGGACCCATTAATTTAGGCGGAAAAATTATTACGGGAAGCGGTGGGCCTATGGCTGTTTGCCTGGCTTATTCCAAAAACCCCGGCGCCGCTTATTTAATGAACCAGTTTGGCGTAAAACCTGTTATCACATTTGCACAAAGTGCTGGTATTAAAAGTAAACTGCAACCTTACCCGTCCCTGGCATTAGGCGCTGCGGAAATAAGTGTGATTGAAATGCTGCAGGCCTATACCATGTTCCCAACAAACGGAATGAACACAGAACCGATTTTTATTACACGCATTGAAGACCGCAATGGAAACATCCTGGAAACCTATGCACCGCAGCAGAAAATGGTGATGAGTGAAGCAGGCGCCTTTACCATGTGCAAAATGATGCGTGGTGTTGTAGATTTTGGTACAGGCAGGCGTTTACGTGGCATGGGGCTGAGCGGTGAAATTGCAGGTAAAACAGGTACCACCAATGATAACACTGATACATGGTTTATTGGTTATACACCTCAATTACTTGCAGGCGGCTGGGTTGGTTGTGATGATCCTTTTTTAAAAATGGTGGGTGAAGGTAACCGCACTGCACTACCCATCTGGGGTTATTTTATGAACAGTGTGCAGAACGATAAATCACTTGCCATTTCAAAAGATGCAGTATTTGTGCAGCCGGAAAGCATGAAAGTAGAAAGCTTTATGGACTTTGAAAATTTTGCAGATAAATACCGTAATGAACCTGATGCTGAAAACCCCGATGCAGGCAGCGGTACATCATCAGACTTTAATGAAATGCAGTTGACTCCTGAGCAAAACATAGGGCCTGAATCCCAGCTTAATACGGAAGAACAAAAAGTATTGCAGGAAGTAAAGAAAGAACCTGTAAAACCTGAAGAGAAAAAACCTGCAGAACAAAAACCGCAGGAAAACAAAGAACCCAAAGAAAAGAAATCCATCTTTAATATTTTCAAGAAGAAGAAACCTGATCCCAAGCCATCGGGGAATTAACAAAACGCATAAAGCCTGCAATGAGTGATTGCAGTTTTTTTATTTCCCAAACCTTCTTCCAATGAGCAGTTTAAAAATACGCTGATTCGAGCCCGGCGTTAAGCCAAACAAAAAACCGGTATTCAGTTCCCATTTGGGATCCGTATATAAATCAAACATGGGTCCGATTAAATGTTCCTGCGCATCAAATGAAGGAATTTTTTGAAAGGTGCCAATACCTGTGTAGTATTCAAACCCCACACCAAATTTTTGTTTGATGGAATAAACGGTTTTTAATTGTGGCGATAAAACCCATTGCTTACCGGGACCTGTCAAAATAAAATTGATATCAGGGTTAAAAGAAACATACCAGTTCTTCATTGTTTTATCAATGATGGGCCTGATTTCTCCCTGCCAGAAAAAGGAAGCGTTTACATTGGGTCTGAAAAAACCAAACTCTACTGATAAACTTGTACCAAAAGGCCATTTCCAGCCCTGCGGCACCATCACCCTCGGTCATATTTGATTGCCCGGGTATTCATATCCGCCATTGGGGTTTTTGCCGGTAAATGTATAAAAAACAAGCTCCCATTTTTTAGCAATACCTGTTGTTATTTCCAGGGTTTCATTTAACCACCTTGCATCTTTGGAATTGCTTATTGCCTGTATTCCTTTAAAAGTGTAGTTGCTGTGCAATTCAACAATTGTTCTTTTATGTCCTATTGTGGGAGAAGCATATACCTGTATTTCATTATCGGCCCGGGCATTTAAATTCTTATGAAAAAATAAAAGCAGCAGGAGCGATACAGCAATCTTTTTCATTCCAGAAACGGTTGGTTGACTTAATGCTTTTTCTATTACTTATCATCAAAAAAAAGAGGCTGTCTCAAAAGTAAAATGAAGGCTTTGAGAATCGCATAAACGAAAACTTTCTCCATCACCTTATCGAATAAAAAGAGGCTGTCTCAGACTTTTGAGACAGCCTCTTTTCTATTTGATGAAATCAAAAATTAGTAACTGCGTAATTTCAATTCGCTGCGGCGGTTCTTGGCACGGCCTGCTGCTGTTTTATTATCAGCAACCGGACGATCCTGGCCATAACCTGCGGCTGTTAAGCGGCTGGCATCAATTCCTTTTGACAGGAGGTATGCTTTAACAGCTGCTGCACGTGATTCAGAAAGAGCCTGGTTCTTTTCAGGTTTACCGGTATTATCAGTATGGCCTTCAATATCAAGAAGCAGTGTTGGGTTATCTTTTAATATAGTTGCCACTTCATCCAAAGGTTTGAATGATTTTTTAAGCAACTGAGCGCTTCCTGTGTTGAAGAAGATGTTCTTGGCTGCATAAGCAATTTTCTGTTTTACTTCTTCTTTAATTTCAGGGCAACCTGCATTTGAAGCAACACCCGGTACAGCAGGGCATTTATCTTCTTCATCGTTTACGCCATCTCCATCACTGTCAGGAATGGGGCATCCTTCATAACGGGCCACACCCGGAACTGTGGGGCATTTATCAACTTCATCATTAATACCATCTTTATCTGTATCAGGAATGGGGCATCCACCATATTTCGCCATACCAAATACATCAGGACACTTATCATCTTTATCAGCAATTCCATCCTTATCACTATCAGGACATCCCTTTAAAGAAGCCAAACCAGCAACATCAGGGCATGCATCATCAGCATCCAATATGCCATCACCATCTTTATCTGGTGGAGGCGGTGGTGGCGGAGGCGGTGGCGCCGGGGCTGGTTCTTTACGTTTTGAAAGGGGCACCGAAACTCCAAATGAGTGCAGAAAATTGTAATTTGCTTTTTGTGCTACAGGTACCCTGTAATTAGAAGTGATGTGTACAAACGCTTCATCAAAAATATTAAACTGCAACCCTAAACCAAGTGGTATTTGAGCAAGGTATGTTCCACCTGCTTTAGCAAACCCAACACCTCCCTGAATATATGGAACCACAAAGTAATTATTGCTGAGCAATTTTACATTTACGTTCGCATCAACTTCAAAATAAAATTTTTCACTAACTGCTGGTGCATTTCTAAAAGGGTAGGTTACGAAAGAGGTTGTTAACCTGCCCATGAAATCAAGATTGTTGTTTAACCCCTGCATATAATTAATGGTTAGAGCAGGGCTCATATCTGGTATTTTAGCTATCTGTTTATCCCGTAGAACCTGAGCAATACTTTTTGTTCTGAAAGCATTAGCAGTTTTGAAATCAATAAAGCTGAACTGAAACCCTATTGAAGGAGGAAGTTTCTGATCATTGTCTTGACCAAATGCCCCAAAAAAAGGTAATAAAGCGGCCAGAAGCAATAGATTTTTCTTCATGTAAATATTTTTTGATGTGGCAAAAATAAAGTTACGGGGCGTACTCATGAAATTATTTACCCACAATTTTGGTGTTTGTATTATTAATTTTGGCTGGAAGGCGGTTTTTTACCCAAAACCTCTATTTTAACCCTGACAAGACCGGCTTTGATGAAACCCAGTTTTTGTGCAGCGGCTTTAGTTAAGTCTATTAACCGTTTATTACGTGCATGCAGGCGGTCGTTTACCTTAACAATAACGGTTCTTTTGTTTCGCAGATTGGTTACTCTTACATAAGTACCCAGCGGCAGAGAATTATGAGCCGCTGTAAATTTTTGCTGGCTGAAGATTTCTCCGTTTGCTGTTTTACGTCCATTAAATTTGTTGGAATAAAAGCTGGCAATGCCATATTGAATCTTTGCCTTGCCTTTACCGGTCTTAGCAGTTGCTGTATCCTGCGCCTGAGCAGTTTGAAAACATAAAAAAAGAAAGAGACATACAAAAACAGATGTTAAAAATAAACGCATCAGGAATTATTTGTTTGAAAAATAGGCTTCCCTCGCTATCCTGTCTTCCCCGTAGATATCGCTGTACAAAATGAGCTTTCCATTTTTACCAGCCGCCGTAAAGTAACGGAAATAAACCGGTATTTTGGTTTTTACAGGAATTACATGGCGTTCTTTATGGCTTAACCATGTGCGTATAGAATCAGAAGGCAAATACTTCGCATTTACTTTTTCAGCAGCAATACTATCAAGACCGTAAATGTACCAAACGAGTTTTTCCCATTCCTGAACACGTACACATCCATGGCTGAGGGAGCGGTTCTCATTTTTAAATAAATAACGCTGATTGGTATCATGCAGATAAACTGAGTATTTATTGGGGAAATTAAATTTCATAACACCCAACGCATTTGCATCACCACTGCCCTGCACCACTTTATAGGGAATACCTTTTGAGTATTTCGCCCAATCCACTGCATAAGGATTAACTTCATCACCATCCCATGTTACAAGGTTGAACCCTTTATGGGCCAGATAGCCGGGATTTTTTTTCAGAGCCGGTAAAATTTCTTTTACAATAATACTGTTGGGGATCGTCCATTGCGGATAAGTAACCATATCGCTCAACTGGCTGGTGAGCAATGGTGTTCTTGTTTTGGGTTTGCCCACCACCACTCTTGATTCCAGGGCTACAGTATCCTCTTCCATTACCTGCATATAAAAAGAAGGAAGGTTCACCCATATATACCGTTTGGGCATAGAGTCCGGCATCAGTTTGTAACGATCAAGATTAATAGCAATTCGTCTGAATTTTTCTGCATCAGAGTTGTTTAGTGAATTTACCAGTTGGGCGCCAAACTTTCCATCAACAGTAAGTCTGCGTTCCTTTTGAACTTTTATGATAACTGACTTGAGTGATGGGGAATCCAGTCTTGTTACAGAAGAGTCCAGTGTACCATCTTCTTTCAGCCGTTTGATGAGTGACTTTACAAAAGCAGAAGAATCTTTATATGGGTAAACAAGCCAGGTGTATTGTGTTGAAAAATCAGCGCTGTCTAAAAATGGTTTGATAGCACGTTTTAATTCTCTGTAAGCCCTGTGTTTTGGTTCCAGCTTTGCCAGTACCCTGGTAACTGAACCTGTTTCAATTGCCTGTTTTAAAAACTGGTGATAGTAAGAATAACCCAGTGTGGAATCAAAATTTTTATAAATACTGTCAGGATGCAAACGCCCTTTGTGAAGGTGTTTGGCTATGGTTACAAATGCATCAGTTAATAAAATATCGGCTTTGGTCCACAACACAGCATTGCGCCGGGCATCAACAGCCGCAGTATCGGCAGCAAACGCCCGGTTGATTGCTGATAGATGGTTGAAATGATAATCTTCTGGGAAAAGCCCGTACAATTTTGCCTGTTCAATAAAACGAAAAAGTGAATCTGCAACAGGTATATAATTTTCTGATGCGCTCCAGGTATTTTTGTAATTATTGGTTTGATAAAATTCCTTAACCGAGGCAAAAGATTTTAAACGGACGGAGTCGTACAACCTGCCTGTATTATCATCTGCCTGTGAAATGAATGACTGGATATTTCTTACAATGGCATCGTCCATTTTCTCAGGCGTTTCGATAATCTCCGTTTGCTTTTCTTCAGTGGAATTATTGCAGGCTGCAAGAAAAAGAAAAATGATTACAAAAAGCAGTTGCTGTGAATTTGGATGTTGCAGGTATCTCATGTTTCAGTTACATTTATCAAACCATCACAATGTTGAAGGGTTTTGGTTGCTGTGAAGATTACTAAAATTACAATTCGGTTGCAAATGGCAAAATGTTGGGTGTTATTTTTTTTAATGCTGCCTCTTTTGGCACAAAACCAGGATTTGAAGAAAAGCAGTTATGGCGTGCCGGTACTGGAATCAGTTAGTGCTTACAAGAAAATTTGCAAAACTGACAGTAACCAGCAAATGAAGGAACTAAAGGCAAAAATTCCTTCCATAGTGTATGATTTGCGTTATGCTGTCAAAGATAATTTTGTAAAGCAACCACTTTATCCCCGTTTAACAAGTGTAACCTTTTTGCGTTTACCTGCTGCCAACGCTTTGGCAAATGTGCAGAAAGAACTTTTAGAAAAAGGATTGGGTTTGAAAATTTTTGATGCGTACCGACCTTACTCTGTTACTGTAAAATTCTGGGAGTTGATTAAAGATGAACGTTATGTGGCCAATCCCTCCAAAGGCAGCGGACACAACCGTGGACTGGCGGTTGATTTAACGATTATTGATTTGAAAACGGGTAAAGAATTAGATATGGGTACGGGCTTTGATAATTTTACTGATACGGCCCATCATACATTCACTGCTTTACCTGAAACCGTTTTGAACAACAGGAAATTGCTGAAAGAGGTGATGCTGAAATACGGTTTTAAATTATTTGAAACAGAATGGTGGCATTACAGTTGGCCCAATGACAGAAATTATGAGGTGATGAATTTGAGTTTTGAGAAATTGAGTCGCCTCTCTAATTAAGTTTTATAACATCAATTACTGCCTCTGCATTAATCACTCCATACACATGCGGAAATGTATCAGCAGTTGAAGGACTCCATTCAAAAATAAATTTGTTGGTGAGCTTGTCTGTATCAATCACCAGTTTTACCAAATTGGTTTGTCCTGCATAATAACGTTGCAGCACTCCTTCAATCTGATGCTCCTGTGAACAATGAATAAAACCTTCATCTTTTAAGGAAGGAGCTTCGTAATATCCAAGTTGCTGAGCAGTATTCCATGCTGCTGATGTGGTGATGTGATAGATGATGGGCATACAATCGTTGAGTTGATGAATAGAATTAATTTGTAAAAGAGTGCGACGCCACCGAAGTTGAAGAAAGCCTAACAGCCGGTTACAAAACTCTTTTTATATGTTGCTCCTGCAACATTAAATCCACTAATACAAGTGCAGTTGCAGCTTCCACAATCACCGGTGCACGCAAGGCTACACATAAATCATGACGGCCTTTGATGCTGAATGTTTCCTGTTGCTCTGTATCCCAATTCAAACTGGTTTGTTCTTTGGGTGTGGATGATGTTGGTTTGACAGCAATACGAAAAACGATTTCATTTCCATTGGTAATGCCGCCTACAATACCACCAGCATGATTGGTTGTTGTTTTGCCGCTCATATCTTCAATAGCATCATTGTGCTCACTGCCAAACATTTTTGCTGCGGCAAAACCGGTTCCGAACTCCACACCACGTACTGCAGGAATGGTAAACATCATTTGTGCAATGAGTGATTCCACTGAATCAAAATAAGGCTCACCCAAACCAACAGGAACACCGGTTACTTTACATTCAACAATTCCGCCAACAGAATCTTTTGCATCAATGGCTTTTTGCAATCCTTTTTCCAAATCTTTTTCACCGGCAATTTCTGTTACAGCGGCAGAGATAACTACCTCCACCTCCCTCTCCTTTGGAGAGGGAGAGCCAGCCTCCGATTGATTTGATTGCATTAATTTTTCGGAAAGCTCCTCTCTGATTCTTTGAACAACATGACTAATATTGCCCATTACCTCTTCATTTGTAAAACGCAGGATTCGATAATGATATTCATACAGCCACTCAGTTCTTGCGGCATCATATACCTGTTGTTCTTCTTTTGAATGATATGCTCCATCTATTTCTATTACAAGTTTTGCATCCAAACAAATAAAATCAGGAATAAATCCAGCTACAGGATGTTGTCTTCTGAATTTATATCCATCAATATTGCGGTTTCTTACTGCATTCCACAATGCTTCTTCTGCTGGTGTTGGGTTTTTTCTGTTTGCTTTTGCAAAGTCTTTTAAAATTTGATAGTTGCCGGTTGTATCTGTAATGTATCCAAAATTGTCGGAGGCTTCATTTCCCCTCTCCTTTGGAGAGGGGTTAGGGGTGAGGTGGTATTTCATCAGTTTTTTTGCAATGGCGCCTGCTGCTACCAATCCGGTTGTAAGTCGTGCACTGAAATGTCCGCCGCCTCTGTAATCTTCATGACCGCCAAACTTTTGATGTGCCACCCAATCTGCATGACCCGGACGGGGAATGCTTCTTTGTTTAGTATAGTCTTCGCTTCTTGTGTTGTTGTTTTCAAACAGAATCGTAATGGGAAAGCCGGTTGTTTTTCCGTTAAAGAGTCCGCTTTTAAAAATGGGATAATCAGCTTCCTGCCTGGGTGTGGTGCCTTTTTGTTTGCCGCCTTTTCTGCGTTCCAAATCGGGAAGTAAATCTTCTTCCGTTAAAGCTAATCCTGCAGGACAACCATCAATGACAATGCCTACACTTTCGCCATGCGATTCGCCAAAGATGTGGATGCGAAATATTTTTCCGAATGAGTTCATGATTTATAATCCAAAAGTTGAAATAAGTTCTGAGGTGGTGAGTACGTTCATAAATTTCTTTCTTCGTAATCCCCGATATAACACTTTATCACCTGTCCAAAACAAAGTATCAAGAAAAAGTGCAAGTGCAACAAATTCAAAATCCTTGTTATCAATGTCCTTTGTTAAATAAGCTGCTTCTTTCAGATAGGCTTCAGGCAATGATGCTGTATCCACAAAATTTATCTGGGCAAACACGCTTGTTTTTGATATTTCATATTCCGCTTCAGTTAATCCCGAAAGCTGAAGCAGTTTTCGTTTATGCAATTGAAGCTCTGTAATCAGAAAATCAGGAGCATAATACTCCGCCTGTACAGGTATTGAAAAGAAAGTATTCGCAAGTTTACTGCTTGTATTTGCAATGACGCTGAAAACAATGTTTGTATCTACAATAACATTCATAAATAACGCAATGCCTGTTTCGGTTCTTTTCGGCTCTTACGAACGGCATCCACCAATTCATCAATCTTTTTAGAAGATGCTTTAGATGTTTTTGTTGCTTTTTTGTAACGCAAAAAATCAAACATCCGTTTCATATCTTTTGTATAAACATCGCCAGGGATTCTTATTATATACTCTTTTGTTTTGATACCCATAACCAGGTTTTTTTCAAATTTAATCAATCTTTATTTCTGCTCCTAATTGTTTCAAATGCTCATAAAAATCAGGATAGGATTTATTGATGGCTTCAGCTTCTTCAATTACTACATCTCCGGTTGCTTTTAATGCCGCAACAGCACATGCCATTGCAATACGATGGTCGTGACGGGAGTGCACCGTTGCTGCTTTAATACCTGTGCCGCCATGTACAATCATCAAATCATCCTGTAAATCTATTTGAATACCGAGCTTACTAAACTCTTCCTGCAAGGTAATAGCACGGTTGCTTTCTTTATGTGTTAAACGGGTTGTTCCTTCAATCACTGATTTGCCGTTGCAATAAGATGCCAATGCAACTAACGGCGGAAATAAATCAGGACATTCTGTTGCATTGAAGTGAAAGCCCCTAACCCCTAAAGGGGGATAAGAAACTTCAATCTGTTCATTGCTTACTGAAAGTCTACAACCGCAATCCATTAAAGCTTCCAGAATTTTTCTGTCTGCCTGTGTTGAAAACACATCCAATCCTTTTACGGTGATGTTTCCTGCAATGGCGCCTGCAACCAGTAGGAAGGCAGCACCACTCCAATCGCCTTCAACGGTATAGACCCTGAGCGGAGTCGAAGGGGCGTTATCAAAGGATTGAGCGGAGTCGAAATCCGCTTTGTTGAAATAAAACTCCTCATAATTTTTATTCTCCGGCACCTTCAATCCAAACTGCTTCATTACATCCAGCGTTAAATCAATATAGGGTTTGCTTTTAAGATTGTTTACTTTAATGGACACATCTTTGGCATCACTGGCTGCATAGGCAAACAATAAACCCGTTAGAAATTGAGAGCTTAAAGAACCATCTATTTCAATCGTCTTCGGAACTATCGGGCCATGAATTACCAATGGCAGCTTACCTGCATTGCTTTTTACTTGTACACTCAACTGCGGAAGTATTTCATCAAAAAAATCCATGGGTCTTGTTGTAAGACTTCCTGTTCCATTGATTGTTATTTCTTCATTACTCAATGCAACAATTGGGGTAAACATACGAATGCTTAAACCGCTTTCGCCACAATTGATTTCTTTTTCCCCGGGCTGAAGCCCGGGGCCAGTCATAAGAGTTTGAGGCCCGGAGCCAGTCATAAGAGTTTGAAGCCCGGGGCCAGTCATAAGAGTTTGAAGCCCGGAGCCAGTCATGGGAGGTGTAACATGCAACTCGTTGTTTGAAATATTGATTGTTGCGCCTAATCGTTTAATAATATCCATGGCAGCTTTATCATCGTTGCTATTGCCCGGGTTTTTAATAATGCTGGTTCCCTTTGCTACCAATGCTGCCGCACAAGCCCGCTGCATTGAACTTTTGGATGCATTGCTTTGAATGGTACCGGATAATGCAGAGGGGGTTATTGTTACATTCATAAACTATAAATCACGGATTAACTGTTCTAACTGTATCATCGGTATATTCATCACTCTGGCCTCTCCAATTGTATTCAGCAAAACATACTGTATAAAATCTTTCTCTTTCTTTTTATCTTTTTTCAGAGTTTCAAAAGCTGCAGTTTTATCAAATGAAAGTGTAGAAGGAAGATTGTATTGCCCAATTAATTTTATCAACCGTTCTGTTTCTACTGAATAAAAATTGTTTATCTCTTCCGAAATTTTTGCTGCGGCTGCCATACCAATGCTCACTGCATGGCCATGCATGAGTTGATACTTGTTTTCAATAGCATGACCCAGCGTGTGACCAAAGTTGAGCAACTTACGATCGGCTTTTTCAAATTCATCCTGCTGCACTACTTTGGTTTTGATGGAAGCGTTCCGCTCAATCAATTGCTGCAAGGCGGCTGCATTTGTTCGATAATAACTGATGGAATATTGTTCCAGTTCTGCAAACAGTTCATCATCTTTAATGCATGCATGTTTGATTACTTCAGCAAAACCATTCTCCCATTCTTTTTGCGGGAGTGATGAAAGAAAAGAAAAATCATATAACAAAAATGCAGGCTGACGGATAGTACCCACCATATTTTTATACACGCCCACATCAATTCCGTTTTTACCACCAATGCTTGCATCCACCATTGCCAGAATAGTAGTGGGCACAAAACCAAAATTGATTCCACGCATGTACACAGATGCGATGTAACCTGTAATATCTGTTACCACACCACCGCCCACGCCAATCAACGTTGATTTTCTGTCGGCACCCATTGCAATCAACTGTTCAATCACACTGTCAACCGTTGCCTGAACTTTGTATGCTTCGCCCGGCTGTAGCACAATGGTATTCCACCCTTCAAATCTGGAAGCATGTGCTTTGAAGATATGTTCATCAGTTATGATAAAACTATTGGCAGCATCCGTTATTTCAGCTAATTGCAGAAAGGATGCGTTGAAGTAATAATCAACAGTACTGATTGAAAATTTATGAGTTTGTTTATTCATTTATTGTTCACAACAATTTTTATCTTTTACTAATTGATATTTATTTGCTATAAATCTGAATTTATTGCTAAGAGTTTTCTCGGCAATACCAGTAATTATAAATTTTGAACAAATAATGCAATTCCAATCATCATCTTTCAAAACATCATCCAATTTCTTTCCTTTGTAATAAACTTGCATGTCTTTATCATAAAATCTACTATTCAATTTTTCATCTTCATATACTTTCAAAACATTCCATTGAGGGTAACAATCGCCGCAGGCATATTGCATATATTGAAACTCAACTTTTACGAACTTTTTTGTTTGAACAAAATAATATGAATAATAAATCCTCCACACTGCAAAAGCAAGCAAAGCAAAACACGTAATACTGATTAATATTAATTTTAATTTTCGCATATTGCTCAATAAAGAACAGAACGCACAAGAGTGCGACGCAACAGAAGTCAAATAGTAGCAAGCAACCCACTCACAACTCACAACTCACCATTCACCACTCACGAATCCAACACCTTCTTCTGATGATTGATACTTTCCATATGCACCGCATCAAAGTAACGGGTGATGAACTCTTTGCTCAATCCTTTGCGCTCCCCTTCTTTAAAAGCACGCTCCAGAATTTCATTCCATCTGTTGGTTTGCAGAATGGTGATGTTGTTTTCCTTTTTATACGTACCAATCTGTTCAGCAATCTTCATACGCTGACCGAGTATCTGCATCAACTCATCATCCAGGTGGTTGATTTGCTGACGTAATTTTTCCAATGCCGCATGAAACTCTGCGGATTCCACATCTTCTTTGCGCCAAACAATGCTGCCCAGCATTTCGGCTAAGCGTTCGGGTGTGATTTGCTGCTTGGCATCGCTCCATGCATTGTCAGGGTCAATATGACTTTCAATCATCAAACCGTCAAAGTCCAAATCAATAGCTTTCTGTGCTGTTTCCTGCAAAATATCTCTGCGACCGCAAATATGAGATGGGTCATTTATCAATAACAATTCAGGATTACGACGTTTCATTTCAATCGCCAAATGCCACATGGGTGCGTTGCGGTATTCTGTATTGCCGTAAGATGAAAACCCACGGTGAATCAAACCAATATTTTTTATCCCCGCTCTTACTACACGTTCAACCGCACCACTCCATAATTCCAAATCTGGATTGATTGGATTTTTGATGAGCACAGGCACATCCACACCACGCAATGCATCTGCAATTTCCTGCACACTAAACGGATTCACTGTTGTGCGTGCACCAATCCACAATACATCCACATCAAAGGTTAATGCATCCTGCACCTGTTTGCCGGTGGCCACTTCCACTGTTGTGGGCAAGCCCGTTACTGCTTTTGCTTTTTGCAGCCACGGCAATCCTTTGGCGCCGATGCCTTCAAACATGCCCGGCTTGGTACGTGGTTTCCAGATGCCTGCACGCAGCACATCTACTTTTTCGGTTGCAGCTAACCGTTGTGCTGTACTCACTAATTGTTCTTCTGTTTCGGCGCTGCACGGTCCGCTGATGATGAGCGGTCGTTTGCCCCATAGTTCCTGAACTTTTTCTTTCATTGTTGTTTCGAGCGTTTGCATTGTTACAAATTTAGTTTATTTATGTACTTAGCTTTTGAATTTCTATTGGGCTGTAGTTGCGTCGCACTCTTGTACGTTTGGTAATTCTATTGAGCACCCACCCCTTTCAATCACTCCTTTTGTTTAACACTCCGCCACCCCTCCGGGGAGGGGATAAATAGTTTAATTACTTAAAAGAACTTCTGTTGTTTACTCGTTGCTGATGTTTATAATTTAGCAGACAATTAAAACAAGTAGCTGCTCATCATTCAACTGTTGGGCTATCCCCTCCCCGGAGGGGTTGGGGTGGGTCTTTACGTTTTCGCTCTCTCGGAAATTGTAATGAATTTCGTTTCCTTATAACAAACTCATTCACCCCATTCTTTTCTTCAAACCCAAAAATCCAGTTTTCAATTGTACGTAACACATTTTTCAAATCATGAACCACATCTAATGCATTAAACCTTAAAAAACTTACTCCGTAAATTTCAATTTCTTCCTGACGTATCTCATCTTTAACTACTGCTTTCTCATTGTCATGTGTTACTCCATCAACTTCAATTGCAAGCATTAAATCCTTGCAATAAAAATCAACGATGTAGTTAAGTATGGGTTTTTGTCTGTCAAAATCATAACCCATCATTCCTCCGTTTCTTAATTCCATCCACAACTTTACTTCAGAGTATGTCATGTTTTTACGCAACTGCTTTGCTCTTTCCAAAGCTTGTGGTGTGTATGGAATAATTTTTCTTTTCATATAGAAACATTTGCACCCACCCCTGTCAATCATCGTTTCTGTGTAACACTCTGCCACCCCTCCGGGGAGGGGATAGACAGCAAGCACTTCCCAAATACCTACCCTCTTATTTTTAAATGTTCAATATCATTTCAAAATCCTCTTAATCTCATTCGCATGTTCAATCAATCCTTTCAACTTACCCGTATCACTTTCTTCAATACTGTTTCTGAATTTTTTCAACTGTTCAATATGTTCATCCAGCACATCCAGCACATGCACTTTGTTTTGCAAAAAGATGGGCACCCACATATTGGAATTACTTTTTGCCAAACGCACTGTACTTGCAAAACCTGCACTTGCCAGTTCAAATATGGCCTGCTCTTCTTTTTCTTTTTCCAATACGGTATTGGCCAATGCAAATGAAGTGATGTGTGAAATATGACTCACATAAGCTGCATGCAGATCATGTGCTTTGGCTTCCATGTTGAGCAAATGCATTCCGATTTTTTTATACATCAGCTTCACCCATTCCACCGCATCTGCATCACTCTCCTCTTCATTGCAAATAATAACTGCTTTATCTTCAAACGCACCACGCACTGCAGCAGTTGGACCGCTGTACTCCGTTCCCCACATGGGATGCGTTGCAACATAGCGACCACGTTTGGGATGTTGTTTCACTGCTTCCACCAATTGTGATTTAGTAGAACCCAAATCCAAAACAATTTGATGTGTTACTTTATCCAGCACCTTCGGCAACAAACCAACCATTGTATCAACAGGAATAGAAAGTACCACAACATCACTTTGTGCAATGGCTTCATCCATCGGCAACACTTCATCCACCAACTCCAGTTCCAAAGCTTTTGATTCATGTTCTTTACTGGCATCCACACCAATCAATCTGGATGAAATCTTTTTTTCATGCAGTTGAATGGCTAATGAACCGCCGATAAGTCCTATACCAATGATTGCAATCTTCTTCCGTTCAGCCCCCTTCCGACTTCCCCCCAAGGGGGAAGCCACCATCACACCAGCCACGCTTTTTTGAGAATCCTTATTTTGTTCGAGAGTGCTCATTTTATTTTTTGTTATTAGCTAAAATTAATCAGAGTCTTAAGCCCCTCCTTTGGAGGGGTTTGGGGAGGCTATCCTTCTAATCGCTTCTTCAATCTTTTCTTCCGTGCTGCACAAACTCACTCTTACAAATCCATCACCCGCCGTTCCGAAAATACCGCCGGGTGTAATAAACACATTGCTGTTGTACAACACTTCATCACTCAGTTCATAACCTGTTTTATATTTCGCAGCAATCTTTGCCCACACAAACATTCCAACCTGTTCCTTTGAATAGGTGCATTGCAACAAATCAAGCATCGCAAATACTTTTTCTCTTCGTTTTCTGTACACCGCATTCACTGCATCATACCAATCTTTATCCAAACTCAATGCTTTGGCTGCAGCTAATTGCACCGGTAAAAACATACCGCTGTCCATATTGCTTTTAAACTTCAGCACATCATCAATGCGTTGTTTGGCTCCGCACAACATGCCAACTCTCCAACCCGCCATGTTCTGACTTTTACTTAATGAGTTCAATTCCAAAACAACATCCTTTGCTCCATCAACACTCAACAAACTCGTTGGATGTTCATTTAAAATAAAACTGTAGGGATTATCATGAACAATCAAAATATCATTCTTCCTGGCAAAACTTATGAGCAGATTAAAGAAAACTTCATCAGGCAACTTCCCTGTGGGCATGTGCGGATAATTCACAAAAAGCCCCCTAACCCCCTGAAGGGGGAATTTATTAGCTTCCTTAATTATTTGCTCTAACTCATTAAAATCAGGCTTGAAATCATTTTCTTCATGCAAACTGTAATACAATGGTGTAGCACCTGAAAGTTTAATAGCTGATGAATAGGTTGGATAACCAGGGTTAGGTACTAATACTCCAACACCTTCTTCAAAATAGGTCATGCAAATGTGCATGATGCCTTCTTTACTTCCTATCAACGGTAAAATTTCAGTATCTGCATTCAACTCTACATTGTACCAGCGTTTGTACCAATCACGCATGGCAGTGCGCAACACAGGCGAACCTTTGTACGATTGATAAGCATGCACATTGGGCTTGGCGCTTTCTTCCTGTAATACTTTTATCACATCAGGATGCGGCGGCAAATCAGGACTTCCGATACCAAGGTTAATGATGTTCTTTCCCTGTTTGTTCAACTCATCAATCTCCCGCAGCTTCTGCGAAAAATAATATTCACCAATTCCTTCTAATCGTTTTGCTGTTTGCATTTTATTCTTAAACTGTTTTACGCTTATTAATTCATTTCGATGTTAAACATATGGGCTGTGTCGCAGCAAAGTCTTCCGCCAATCGGCGGAGAGATTCAGAGGGGCTTTTCTTTACCGTTTTTATATACTCCGTAAATCTTTAATTCAACTGTTGATGGTTTTATCGTTTCGATAACCGAATGAAACTGTTTCAAAGATTCAAACTCCATATCTGCATGAAAGCTGTATTTAAAATCACTGCCGGGAATCGGAAAACTTTGGAGCTTGCTTAAATTAATACCGCCTTCTGCAATCTTGGTAAGCACTCTTGCCAGGCTTCCTTTGCTGTGGTCGGTTACAAAATTTACTGATGCTTTATCAGCGCCGGTAACCGGTTGCACCATATCTTCTCTTTGCAAAATTAAAAAGCGGGTGTAATTATTTTTCATGGTTTGAATGGCGGGAGCAATCATGTGCAGATTGTATAATTCACCAGCGAGTTTACTTGCAATGGCTGCAATATGTTTGCTCTTATGCTGGGCAATATGTTTGGCGCTGAGGGCAGTATCCTCTGTTTCCACCAGTTTCCATTTGTACTTATCGAGAAAATCATAACATTGCTGCAGGGCCATGGTGTGTGAATGCACTTCTTTAATGTCTTCCAGTTTTACACCATGATTCACCAATAGGTTTTGTTTGATGTGCAGATAGACTTCGCCCACAATTTTCAAATTGCTTTTCTGCAATAAATTGTAATTGGCAAGAATGCTTCCGGCAATAGAGTTTTCAATCGCCATCACAGCACCGTCACTTTCTTTTTTATTGGCGCCAATTTTCACAACTTCCCTGAACGTAGCACAGGGAATTACATTAACTGACTTTCCGAAAAACCTGCGGGCGGCTTCCTGGTGAAAACTGCCTTCATAACCCTGTATGGTAACAGCCCCCTTCCGTGAACTGCGTTCGAAACCTTCATTCTTTGGTTTCCCGCCCAAGGGGGAAGCCATCATCCCACTTTGCTCACTTTTAAACGACTCTAATGTTTTTTTTAACTCTTTCATTTTTGATATTTAAGACAATCAAAATTCCCAACCTTCAAAATCCCTCCTTTCGGGGGGGGTGGGGGGCAAAAAAATCCCGGCCATTTGGCCGGGACTCTTTTTATGTTGATTGTTTTAGAAATTACCTGCTTTGCAACCAAAGGAATCCCGGCTTCATTGTAAAATAAAAGAAGTAAAAATAAAACCAACGATATCCTTTGTTCTGTGTCATGCGTGGTAAAAATAGAAAAGCAATTTGATAAAACAAGTGTTAGCTTCAAAAAATATAAAAGCGGATGGGCAATAAACGAAAAAAGCCATTCCAGGAATGGAACGGCCGTTAACGATTGCTTGCCATATGAAAATCTTTATTTAGCTCTTTCAATCCCCGGCAAGCTGGGCATATCACTCTTCACAGAGCCACTCTAAGATTACTTCTTAGTAGTGTCAGCCTTAGAAGCTGCAGCTGTATCATGATGAGTTGTGTCTGCTTTAGGAGCAGTAGTATCAACTGCAGGAGTTGTTGCAGCAGCTGTATCAGCAGCTGGAGTTTTTTCACCTTCATTGTTACAAGCTACAAAACCGAGGATAGCGAACGCTAATAAAACCTTTTTCATTCTTTTTAATTTTTAAAGTTTAAGATAATTATCAAGGGATTAATACTGCCGTCACCCAAAAAGTAACCCAAACGCTAAAAAAAATTTTTTTAACCCCCTTTTGGGTTACAATTTTGCCCCTTACGTATTAAATACAAGCGATAGTGAAACCCGAAACGATTGACCTGGACTTATTGAACGGACTGGCCCGTAACGAAAGAACGGCTATAGAACAGCTCTATGAACAGCATTACCGCATGGTGCAAACGTTTATTATTAATAACAACGGCACGGCAGATGATGCCAGGGATATTTTCCAGGAAGCAATGATCTTGTTATATGAAAAAGCCCGTGGAGGGAATTTTGAATTAACAAGTAAATTAAAAACCTATGTATATTCCGTATGCAGGCGCCTTTGGCTTAAGCGATTACAACAACTTCAGCGTTTTGGCGCTCCGGTGGAAAGCCTGGAAGAGGTTACGCCGGTTGAAGAAGAACTGGAAGAGCAGGAAAGAAGAAATGAGGCTTTCAGTGTAATGGACAAAGCTCTTAACCACCTGGGCGAACCCTGTAAAAGCCTTTTGGAAGCATATTATGTTCACAAAAAGCCGATGCAGGAAATAGCAGAAAGTTTTGGTTATACCAATGCCGACAATGCCAAGAACCAGAAGTACAAATGTTTAATGCGGTTGAAAAAATTATTCTTTGCGTCATATAAAAACGGGAACTGAGATGGATGAAATTTTAATAATGGATGCTGCTGAGCGCTACCTAAACGGCCAGATGAGTGCCGAAGAAAAAGCCATGTTTGAGCAATTGCGCCAAACCAATCCTGAAGTGGATCAACTGGTGGTGGAGCATTCGCATTTTTTGCAGGAACTCCAGCACTACGGTGGTGTGCGTGATGTAAAACATACCCTGCATGAAGTGCATAACCAGTTACTGCAGGATGGTGTAATTAAAGAAGAAGAACTGGCCGGTACTGCAAAAGTGGTGAACTTATGGAAACGTTATAAACGCACCATTACCATTGCCGCTTCTATTGCAGGTATTACTGCTTTATCCATCAGCGGAATGACTTTATTGTTTACTCCTCCAAATAACAACAAAAAAATACAAGAATTAGTTGGAGTTGTTAATGATATCAGAATTAAGCAAAAGCAACAAGATAAAACCATTAATGAAGTTGTAAAGAAAATTACAAAATTGCCTGATGGAAGGGAAGTTACTGCTGTAGGTTCTGCTTTCCTTATTGATGGAAAAGGTTATCTCGTTACCAACGCCCATGTTTTACGTAAATCTAAAAAGGGAGCCATTGTTACTAATAATAAAGGTGAAGAATTCAGAGTAGTTATTGTGAAGATGGATGATGCCCGTGATATTGCTATTTTGAAAATTGAAGATGAAGATTATAAATCAGTAAATTTTATCCCCTACGGTATCCGTAAATCAAGTACTGATATTGCCGAACCTATTTTCACACTCGGCTATCCTGATAATAAGTTTGTGTATGGCGAAGGCTACCTCAGTTCATTAACCGGCTTTAATGGTGATACACTCAGTTGCCAGATTGCTATTGCAGCCAACCCCGGTAACAGTGGAGGCCCTGTATTTAACCGCAACGGTGAAGTAATTGGCATTTTAAGTACTAGGGAAGTACAGGCTGAAGGTGTGGTGTTTGCCATCCAGAGCAAATACATTGTGCAAATGGTAAACGACTTAAAGAAGAGTGATACGGCGCTGCAAAAATTAAAATTGCCCCTCAACTCTGCTGTAAAAGGAATGGATAAAACACAGCAGGTAAAGAAATTTGAAGATTACATCTATATGGTAAAAGTATATTAAGCAGTTTTCTCTGTGTTTATGAAACTAGGGTCAGCCCGTATTTTGGTAAACCCCTTGTTATGCGTTCGCCCTTCTGTCCACCGTTGTTTTAATTGTGTGTCGGGGTTTTAGAAGCGTCTGCAAGCAATACTCTTTTGCAAGGGTTAGCCTATGTGTCATGGGTCTGTGTCGTCCTTGCTAATGTGTGGCGCTTTTGGAGAGCAAAAAATATTTTTACCAATAATTTTAGTTTTCCCATCAACTCTTGTTATTTTGTGCCATTAAATCTTGAAGCCATGCCAACCCGCCGTTCAGAAGTACATGCTTATACCTATATCTCCACCGAGCTGATTACCAAAAAAGGATGGTCAAAGCCGCAGGTGTACACACAACAAGAAGCACAAGAAATACCAACGGTAGCAAAATATTTAAAAAATCAACGCCCCGAAAATGTTGTTGAGATAAATAAAGGCATTTTGTATGTCATAGAAGCAAAAAATTCACGGTCAAAATTAGAACAGGCTTTGAAAGAAGCCGAAAAAGATTATGCCGATTTATTAAATAAAGACAAAAGTGTAAAGACATTATTTATTACTGGGATTGCTGGTAACGACATTGAAGGTTTCGTCGCCAAAAGCAAGTATGTAGAAAATGGCAAATGGAAGGTAATTACCGAAAATGAATTTGAAGTAACAGGCTTGCTTTCAAAGAACCAAGTTGATAAAATATTAGAAACAAAGTCAGCAAATATCAAAGACTTTGAAATTGACGAGAAAGAGTTTTTACAAACGGCTGAAACCATTAACCAAATTTTACATGATGGTGCAATAAATAAAGATTATCGGGCAAGAGTTATTTCTGCACTTCTTTTAGCATTAGCAGAAGGCTCAAATATTGATTTGTCTGTTAACCCAAGTTTACTGATTGAAGCAATAAATTCAAGAGTTGATTTGATGCTCAAAAAGCATAAGAAGCAGGATTTTTCAAGGTTTATTAAAATTGACTTGCCTTCAAGTGAAGATAACCATGTAAAGTTCAAGGGTGCTATAATAAGAACTATTCAAGAACTACTTGAATTAAATATACGTTCAGCCATGAAATCAGGCAAAGATGTACTTGGTACGTTTTATGAAGTGTTTTTGAAATATGGTAATGGTGCAAAAGAAATCGGTATAGTTTTAACTCCACGACATTTAACCAGGTATGCTGCCGAAGTTATAGACGTTAATGAAAATGATTTAGTATTTGACCCAACATGTGGTACTGGTGGTTTTTTAGTTGCTGCTCTTGATGAAGCAAGACGTAAAAGCAAAAGTGAAAAGAATTTTGAGTTATTCAAAAGGTATGGTATATACGGCATAGAAGAACAAGACCCAGTTGTTGCACTTGCCTTAGTGAATATGATATTTCGTGGTGATGGTAAAAACAATATAATTGAAGGCAACTGTTTTAATAAATGGCTTAATTTATCAGAGGCAGAAGGTGTTCCCGTTGCGGAATATTTAGATGCTGAAAAGAAAATAAGAGTTGCTCCCATTACCAAAGTTTTGATGAACCCGCCTTTCGCACAAAAAGGTGGCCAGAAAAAGGAGTTTCATTACGTTCAGCAGGCATTAAATCAAATGCAGGATGACGGAATTTTGTTTGCAATTCTTCCGATGTCCGTTTTATTGAAAGGTGGAGAAGAATTATCGTGGCGTAAAGATTACCTTTTAAAATATCACACTGTTTTATCTGTTGTTACTTTTCCTGAAGATATATTTTACCCTGTCGGCGTAAGAACACTTGGTTTATTTATTAAAAAGGGTAGTCCACATCCAAAATCAAAAGATGTCTTTTGGGCAAAGGTCAACTATGATGGTTTTGTAAAAAGCAAAGGGAAAAGGCTCACGTCTTCAAAAGCTGCTGATGAATTTCAGGAAATAAAACCATATCTTATTAAATCTGTAAAAGAAGAAAAGTTTACAGCGAACAAGGCAAAGTATTATATTAATAAACCTATTGATTTTTCAGACAAGCAATTAGAACTTATACCAGAAGCATACTTGGATGAAGGACTTACATCCGTTTCTGAAACCGTTAATGAGGCTGATAAAATTGCCCGTGAACTTGTTTCCTTTCTTATCATGTCTAAGCAAATTGGAAGTTCGTTTATTAAGTTTTCAAAATCTCAGAGAACTAAACCCTTTACCTCCAAAAGGATTAAATACAAAATATTCGGGGTAAAGGATTTGTTCAATTATGTAAATACTGGTCATTTTCATGTAAGTGGCGATTTAGATAATGGGAGTATTCCATTGATTTCTTGTAAAACAATTGAAAACGGAACCGAAGGTTACTTTGATATACAAAATCATTTATTTGAAAATTGTGTCACAATTGCCTCGGACGGCAGTTGGCCAATGAGTTCCTTTTATCATACTTACAAATTTGCGGCTAAGGATAATGTGATAGTTTGTCGTCCAAATAAGAGCTTAAATACCAAAGCAATTCTGTTTATTACAGCACAACTTAACAGTCAGATTTGGCGATTTTCTTATGGTCGGAAATGCTACTTGAACAAAACTGATAAAATTCAAATACCGTTACCTGTCAAAGCAAATGGCGATATTGATTTTGATACAATTGATGCCATAATTGATAGTTGTCCGGTTTGGGATGATTTGAAGGCTATCTAAGAAGCGTCTGCAAGATTTTAGCTCTTTTGCAGGTTTGGGCCTGTGTCAAGGTTTTGTGAGCCTGCAAATGTGCTAAAATGTGTGTCGGCAAAGAAGCAGAGCTATTAAAACAAATTTGAAATACTGTCGCCCAAAATTTCAACTGCCTGCCGATTAAAGGACTGTCGCAGGGTGACGCATAACGTTAGGGTTTCCCTGAAAAAGAAAAAGAATAAGATTTTAATAAAGCGACAGTGGTTGATAAATCCTGCTCATACTCAAATAATAAATTACGGTACATTTGTGTAATATTTAGCTGCCCCGTTTTGTGCATTTTTTATGCCATTGCGGGGTTTTTGTTACACCTGATTATTCACAAACTCAATACCCTTGTGGGTTACAATTTTACAGGATGACCCAAACTAAGAAGAGGCTGTCTCAAAAGTCTGAGACAGCCTCTTTTTATTCGGTAAGGTGATGGAGAAAGTTTTCGTTTATGCGATTCTCAAAGCCTTCATTTTACTTTTAAGACAGCCTCTTTCTATTACAAGCAATTGGTTTGGCTACAGAATTACCATTTATCTACTTCTTCATTAGCACCATTATCTACTCCGCCTGAAGCAACCGGTGCTGCGGGTGTTTCCGTAACAGGCGCAACTGTTTCTTCAGCCGCAGGTGTATTGTTATGAGTTGTTTGCACATCATCCCCATCTCCGCTGGAAGGCGCATCTTCATGATTAAATGCATCAAAATCAAAATCAGGCATCAGTTCTGTTTTCACATAGTTAACAGCTTCATTAAGGCCTTTGATGAATTTGTTGAAATCCTCTTTGTAAAGAAAAATCTTATGCCTGTCATACCCTTCCCCTGTAAAACGCTTGCGGCTTTCAGTTATGGTAAGATAGTAATCGTTACCACGGGTTGATCTCACATCAAAAAAATAAGTTCTTCTTTTACCGGCACGGATGCGTTTGCTGTAAATGCTCTCTGCCCTTTTTTCATTGTTGTCGTACGCCACAGTTGTTTAGTTTTTTGGTTTCGCTATTTTTTGAACGATGACAAAGATATATTTCTTTTCCAACTGGCAAAATTTTGATACAGCTGTGGAAATTATTCTTTTACAAACCCGGCTTCCTGCTCTTCGGCCATTTGTTTACGGTAGAGTGAGGCATAGAGCCCGTTTTGCCGGAGCAGGGTTTCATGGGCGCCTTCTTCAGCTATACGGCCATCCTCCATTACAATAATACGGTTAAACTGCAGTAATGAAAAGATACGATGAGTAATGACGATGGCAGTTTTGTTCTGCAGGTATTCATTCATTTCTTTAAGAATAGCAGCTTCAGTTCTTGAATCAACAGCGCTTAAACAATCATCCAGGATGAGCAATGCAGGATCTTTTAAAACAGCACGTGCTATAGAAATACGCTGCTTCTGCCCGCCGCTTAATGTAACACCCCGCTCCCCCACCATGGTTTGATAGGCTGAAGGGAATTGGGCAATTTCATTATTCACCACAGCACGTTGGGCTGCCAGTTCAATTTGTTCTGTATCTGTTGTTTTATCAGAGAAAGAGATATTATTTGCAATAGTATCACTAAACAAAAACACTTCCTGCGGCACATAGCTTAACTGTGAACGGTAGTTTTTGAGATCATAGTCTTTAATAGAAACATCATCAATCAGCACATCTCCCTCCTGGGGGTCATAAAAACGCAACAGCAATTGAGCAATGGTTGATTTGCCTGAACCTGTTTTACCAATCACAGCAATTCGTTCACCTTTATGAATGAGCAGGTTAAAATCAGACAGGGCTTTGATACCTGTATGCGGATATACAAAATTTACATTCCTGAATTCCACTTTACCATCAATCATCCGGGTGGATTTATTTTGTTCTAACGGAATGGCTGATGTTGTTTGCAGGAATTCGTTGAGTCTTTTTTGTGATGCGGCCGCCCGCTGTATAGTACTGGCCACCCATCCAATAGCACTCACTGGAAAAGTGAGCATAGTGAGGTACATAATAAAAGCGGCCATATCGCCAAACTGCATTTCGCCCCGCATATAGGAAAAGCCGCCGATTAATATTACCAGCAGGGTGCTGATGCCTATCACCAAACCCATGGCCGGAAAATAAACAGCTTCGGTTTTTGCAAGACTGGTGGCGCTGTTCCTGTAACCTTCACTGTTGGTTTCAAAAAAACGCAGCATCGCTTTTTCCTGCACAAAGGATTTAATAACACGGATGCCGCTGTAAGATTGCTGTGCATTGGTAGTGAGGTTACTCAGCCGCTGCTGCACTTCTTCACTTTTTTTGTTGATGATATTGTTGACATAATAAATGGTAACTGCCAGTACAGGAAGCGGCGCCAGCACATACAATGAAAGTTCAGGATTCTTTTTCACCATATAAAACACACTCAGCGATATCAATGCAATAAGATTGATGAGATACATTACAGCAGGGCCGGTGTACATCCGCACACGGCTCACATCTTCTGCCATGCGGTTCATTAAATCGCCTGTTTCATGTGTTTTATAAAATTGTGTATCTAATTGCTGGTAATGATGAAATACTTCGTTCTTCTGATCATACTCAATATGGCGGCTCATTACAATAATGGTTTGCCGCATCAGGAACATGAAGAACCCACGGAGCACGGCCATGATTAATAATACCACTCCGCAAAGCGCTACAATTTGAGAGAAAGAAAACTTTAAATGTGAAATGGAACCGGTAATACTTTCTACAAGAGGATCATTATAAGTCTTTATTTGTTTGGGGTGATAGCCGGGCAAATGCTGCTGCACCATATCAATAATAAACCCGGTGAGCTGTGGAGCCAGTACTGCAAAATAGTTGGAGATGAAGATGAAAAGAATTCCAAGGCCAAGCCGCCACCTGTATTTCCGGAAATAATGATTAAGTGCTGAAAGCTGCTGCATGCAGCACAAAGTTAGTAAAAGCAGAACGCCCTGAAAATTATTACATGAACGGACCTATACAAACTTTACATTAAAACTGCTGGGCTACAACAAAAGCATCAGGAATGAATATAACTGTGCAACTGATCAATCTGTTCTTTTTGAGAAATGATTGTTTCAGTAACCACATCAATAATAGAAATGATACCGGTTACTTTATCATTCTCAAAAACAGGCAGGTACCGGATATTGCTTTCGCTCATAATATGCATGCAGGTATCAATGGAGTGGTCCGGTGTAATGCGTGGCAAACCTGTACTCATGATTTCACTCACCCTTGTTTCTGTGGAGGAATGACCTTTCAGAATTACTTTGCGTGCATAATCCCTTTCCGTAATAAGACCAAGATACTGATCACCTGATATGACCATAATGGAACCGATGTTTTTTTCGGCCATTATTTCCAGTGCGTGCAGCACTGAAGTTTCGGGGGCAACAGAAATAATATTGGAACCTTTGCGCTGAAGGATATGTGCTACTTTTCTCATTTGCAAGCATTTAATATTGCTTTAAATTAAGAAAAAAAGTAAAACAAAAAATTACAACTTTTATATTTCATCTTCTTACCGCCCAAAATCATCCTGCAGGCGAATGATATCTTCCTCATCTGAAGGTGCATCAGGATCAGTATGCTGCCATATTTCGGCAACAATGCCCCAGCCGTTCAATCCCACCAGGCGGTGGCGCTGACCTTTGTTTAAAACAATAATGTCGCCGGGTTCAAACGTGTTTACTTCTGTTTGTTCATCAGTATCACTCATTACCACACCCACTTCTCCCTGAACCACCCGCCAAATTTCGGCACGGCGGTTATGGTATTGCCAGCTCAGCCGTTGCTCCGGCGCCACACATAAAATTTTGGGGCTGAGTTTAGTACCCAGCATTAGCTCTTCTTTTTTATACGTAGGGAAATAAGTAGCAATAAACTGGTCTGCCTGGTTTTCATCCAGCACAAAAAAACCTCCCCAGGGGCGGTTAAAATCAGAATTTACAATGCGAAAATCGGATGACTTTAGATCTGCCTCCACTTCTTCAAAAACAGTTTGTTTGAGCATATTGACTTTTATGTGTATGTAAAAAAAAACTGCCTTAAAAATAAGACAGTTTTTATTTTATTTTCAAAATGATTAATAATACTTATTCATAATAACTAAAGCATGTATAAACCCTGGCAGCCAGAACAAAAGGGTAAGAATCAAATTCAACCACCAGTTATTACCACTCCAGTCATCCATAATGCCCATTGCAATCCAGGCGAGGCCAAAAATTGCAAGCAGGATGTAAACACCTTTGGGCACAGAACCTGCACTGCCTTTTTTTAGTTGCCGTTTCATTTTTGACTGAGCCAGTTTAAGACCGATTCTTTCTTTAAAGCTCATTTTGCGGCCGGTCATTTCTTCCACTTTTTTGGGGGTGAGGGAAAGAAAGGTTTGGGCATCCATTTTTTAAAACCCATTACCTGGAACAAGGTTTGCTTCTTTTACCGGCTCTGCAGTTACAGGAACATAAATAAGTCCGGCTTTTGTTGTTGATAAGGTGAACAGAGCAACCACTGCAAAGGCAATTAATTTTTTCATTTGAAAAGGTTTTGGTTAGAGAATGAATGCAATTTAATTATCCGTTTTTGAAAAAAACCGTATGTGGATAAAAGCGGCGGAGTTATTTTTCTCAACCTGTTCCCTTATCTTCGCAAAAAATTTAAACAATGGAAGAAACAATAAAAAAATCAAGTGCCATCAGTTGGGTTTTATTTTTTATTTCTGTAGCTGCCTGTGTGGGTTTATATTTTTCTCCCTATGCAAATTTTATAACTGCCACCTTCCCATTCATCGTTTACTATTTTGCAAAAGCTTTGGATTTGATTTGATGTATTTGCACAACTATAAAAATAAAACCCTTCAAATGCTGAAGGGTTTTATTTTTGCTGACAGGTTGAAAATTTATTAATCCCTGTAACTACCATCAACAGGTTCGTAGCTTCCTGTGAGGATCCTGATAAAATCCACAAAAGCCCAGATGCTGATACCAAGAATCAGGAAGTAACCAATAAGCGCCAATGCGGGAAGAGCTGACAAGCCTGATACTGTTGTTGCTGCGCCGGCAATACCAATAATAATTAATGCGATGCCCACCAGGGTGCCGCCTAATTTAATAAAGCCATTTCGCTTGTTACCCAAATAAAAATCGTGAACGCCAAAACCGCCAAGGAAAAAAGCAAATAAAGCAGCAGCCACTTTACTTTTGTCGCCACTTTTCTTTCCGCCAAAAACTTTATGAAGTCTGTATTTAAACAAACTCCAGTACAGTTTTCCCTTCGTCATTTTTTTGCCTGCTTTCGAAGTGGCGGCGGTTGGTGTTTTGGCAACAGGTTCGTTTACGGGTACTGAAACCGGGGCGGCAACAGCAGCAGTTAATTTTTCAGGAACTGCAATAATACCTGCTTTGATGTTAATGGTTGCAATGATTGCAATGAGGAGAATGGTCATTTTTCGCATAGTTTTTATTTTTTGGTGAATAAGGCGTAAAATAATTAAATAAATAAATAAAATAGCCAAAAAAGACATCCTTTTTTATCATTGGTTCAACAGCCTCTGGCGATAAATAATTCTTTTTTTGAAAAATCAGTTGTTATAAGCTTTGAAAAAGGCTGCGGATGTATTAAATGTAATGTGGGACATAAGATATAAAACTGCAAAATATCCTGTTTTCCAGAATAGTAGTAATAGGTTATTACTATCAGGCAAATTACCCTTGCTTTCCTATAACAAACATTGCTGAGCCCCGTACAATTATTTATTTCATTTTTTTAAATTTTACAAAAAGCTGTCATCCCGGCGGGTGGGTATTCTTCTGCATCAATAAATTTTAAAGCCGTGTGTGTTAAAAGCATAGAAAATATACATCTGCAATCTCCTGGAAAATGAATAAACCCCGGCAACTTACCGGGGTTTATTCATTTCTATGCAAAAGTTCAATGAAGCAATTTCAATACCGGAGCTTTATCCGGCATTTCGGTAGCTTAAGCTATTTCAACATCTGCACCTGCTTCTTTCAGCTTAGCTGCAATTTCATCAGCTTCTGCTTTAGAAACACCTTCTTTAACAGGCTTGGGAGCGCCATCAACCAAGTCTTTTGCTTCTTTCAATCCAAGACCAGTTAACTCTTTAACAATTTTTACTACGTTGAGCTTAGAAGCACCACCGCTCTTCAATATTACATTGAATGCAGTTTTTTCTTCTACAGCAGCAGGGCCATCGCCACTTGCTGCTACTACTACTGCAGCAGCAGCGGGTTCAATACCGTATTCTGCTTTTAATACATCTGCTAATTCCTGAACTTCTTTTACTGTTAAGCTTACTAATGATTCAGCTAATGCTTTTACGTCTGCCATTGTTTTACTTTTTAAAACCGCCTTCATTTCCGACCATTTATGGGCGGATCCGGCGGATGGTTATAAATAATTGCCACGTTTGTACCTCAGCGGCATTGGTTTTTATTTTTCTCCCCTTGGGCAATGTCATTAAGTTAAGTGTTTCGTCATTTCGACGTAAGGAGAAATCTCCCAAACTTCAAGCGTAACAAATTTTATGAGACCTCTCCCTACGGTCGAGGTGACGCTTAACTTAATGACATTGCCCCTTGGGGGCCGGGGGCTTTACTCAGCCGCAGCAACTTCTCCCTTCTTCTCCGCATTATGCAGCAATGCAGCAATAACACGTTTTGCAGGAGACTGGAGCAGGCCAATAACTTCACCAATAAGCTCGTTCTTCGTTTTGATCTGTGTAAGAGCTTTGAGTTGGTTATCACCGGCATACACATCACCATTAATGAAAGCTGCTTTTAATACAGGTCTTTCACCATTGTTTTCCCTGCGGAAAGAGGAGATGATCATTGCAGGTTCTTTCGGATTTTCAGAAAACAGCAATGCAGTTACATTGTTGAGTGCATCATATACACCTGTGTAACGCTCTGCGTCTAATGATTCCAGGGCTTTTTTAATAAGCGTGTTCTTTGCAACCTTCATTTCAACATTTTTGCTGAAACAGGCACGGCGCAGTTTACCCACCTGTTCTACAGTTAAAGATTCAGTATCTGTAATGTAGAAATTATTGTATTGATTGAATTTGCCCTTCAGCAGTTCAATCACTTCGTTCTTTTGTTCTTTAGTCATGACTTTGTGTTTTTAAACCCTGAAAGGATTAGTTCATGAATGATTTTGTGTCAATTGAAATACCGGGACTCATGGTGCTTGCCATATAAATGCTCTTGAGGTAAGTTCCCTTTGCAGTAGAAGGCTTTGCCTTTACAATTGCATTGAGGAATTCCTGTGCATTAGCTGCAATTTTCTCAGAAGAGAAACTTACACGGCCAACAGAAGCATGTATGATACCTGCTTTATCAACTTTAAAAGCAATCTTACCACCTTTTACTTCATTTACAGCAGCCGCAACATCGTTGGTTACTGTACCTGTTTTAGGATTGGGCATCAGGTTACGTGGACCTAATACTTTACCCAGCTTACCAATCTTGGGCATTACAGCAGGAGTGGCAACAATTACATCCACATCCACCCATCCGCCTTCAATTTTGGTAATGAATTCATCAAGACCCACATAATCAGCGCCGGCAGCTTTTGCATCTGCTTCCTTATCGGGTGTGCAGAGTACCAAAACTCTTTTTGTTTTACCGGTACCATGAGGTAAGGTTACTGTACCACGAATTGCCTGGTCAGCTTTCTTGGGATCAACACCCAAACGGATGTGTACATCCACTGAGCTGTCAAACTTAGTGCAGTTAATTTCTTTTACGAGTGTAGAAGCTTCTTTAAGGGAATAGGCTTTATTATTATCCACCTTAGTTTGAGCCACTTTTCTTTTTTTAGTCAGAGACATGTTTCAATTTTTTTAAAGGTGAATAATTAATTTTCCCATGGAGCTTTACCATCAACAGTTAAGCCCATGCTGCGTGCTGTACCTGCCACCATGCTCATAGCGCTTTCAACTGTAAAGCAATTCAAATCGGGCATCTTGTCTTTAGCAATTGCTTCCACCTGTGCCCAGGTTACTTTACCCACTTTTTGACGGTTTGATTCCTTGGAACCTTTCTGAATTTTTGCAGCTTCCATTAACTGTACGGCTGCAGGAGGAGTTTTAATGATAAAGTCGAACGACTTATCAGTATAAACAGTGATAAGAACCGGTAATACCTTACCCATCTTATCCTGGGTTCTTGCATTAAACTGCTTGCAGAACTCCATAATGTTCACACCCTTTGAACCGAGTGCGGGACCTACGGGAGGTGCAGGGTTGGCTTGTCCGCCTTTTACCTGCAGCTTCACAAATCCTGAGATTTCTTTTGCCATTATAAAATGTTTTTTGGTGATAACGTCATCCTCATTTCAGGAACAACTCCCAAACAATAAATTCCTATCCGCTTTTGCTAAAGCTGCAGCGGATGACAAAGAACTTTTTGGGACGGCAAAGGTAAGGCTCAACAGCTTACTGGCAAAGCGTTTGAGCAATTATTTTTAGCTGTTTAAATACAAAAGCCGGGAAAATACAGGTTCTGGAACAAGCTGATGTGCCGGCGAGGGATCGGTATTGTGTCACTCCCTTCATCGTTCTGTTTCCATGGCATCATCCTCTGCTCATCTTTTCTATTTTCCGTGTCCTCTGCCCCTCCTTGGCAAAAAACAAGCATAAAAAAAGTATTCCATTCATTATTTCATTTAATTTCATAACCCTAACAACTAATAACAAAAAATACACTCCCTTATGGCAAAGTCAAAGAAAAAAGCAGTGAAGAAACCTGCTAAAAAAGTGGCAAAGAAAAAGTCAGCGCCTAAAAAAAAGGCAGCTAAGAAGGCAAAAAAAGTCGCAAAAAAAGCAACTAAGAAACCTGTAAAAAAAGCAGCAAAAAAAGCAATTAAGAAAGTAGTAAAGAAGGCGGCGAAGAAAAAAGCTGTAAAAAAGAAAGCAGCGCCTAAAAAAGCAGTAAAGAAACCCCCGGTTAAAAAAGCAGCGCTTAAAAAACCTGCAGCACCCAAACCAAAACCTGCTGCAGTAGTACCAGTTCCTGCACCCGTTGCAGAACCGGTTCCTGTTGTTCAGGCTGAGTTACCAATGGAAATACCTGCTGCTCCGGCTGCAAAAAAAAATAATAACGCTTCGTAATTTATTGCAACATATCAATCATAAAAAGAGGCTGTCTTAAAAGTCTGAGACAGCCTCTTTTTATTCGGTAAGGTGATGGAGAAAGTTTTCGTTTATGCGATTCTCAAAGCCTTCATTTTACTTTTGAGACAGCCTCTTTTATTACAATTCATTCAAATGAGATTATCCAATCTTTTCAACCTGCATATAATTTAATTCAACAGGTGTGGCACGTCCGAATATTTTTACTGTAACACGTAATTTCTTTTTCTCATCATTTACTTCCTCAATTACACCATTAAAGTCATTGAATGGCCCGTCAATAATTTTAATGGTTTCACCAATGATAAAGGGCTCACTCATCGTCATGCCTGTTGCATCGGCCATTTCATCCACCTTACCCAGCATCTTGTTCACTTCAGCTTTACGCAATGCAATGGGATGTTCTTTTCCCAGGAAATGAATAACATTATTGGTACCGGCAATCGTTTCACGGATATCATCACTCATTTTACCGCCTTCCACTTCAATCATAACATAACCGGGATAAAAGTTACGTTCACGTACTACTTTTTTTCCATTGGCAACTTTATATACTTTCTCCACGGGAAGAAATACCTGTTTTACAATTTTATCCCAGCCGCTCCGGCTGATTTCCTTATCCAGGTATTCTTTCACCTTTTTTTCCTTGCCGCTCACAACACGCAGCACATACCACTTACTTGTTTCAACATTTGCTGCTTCAGTACTCATCATGCATTATTTAAACAGTGAATAAACTAACTCCAATAAACTGGCAATACCCAAATCCATTACCCACACAATGGCAGTAATAATAACAGTGGCCACCAATACAATCATGGTTGATTGCTGCAACTGGCTCCAGGTGGGCCAGGTTACTTTTTCAAGCAACTCCCTGTAAGAATCTTTTACGTAAGCTGTTAATTTGCTCATAGAAGTAATTTGCTATTTAGCTAATTTGATAATGTGCTGATGTTTACTGTACAATAAGCACAACAGCTAATTCGTACATTATCACATTCTCCGCACGGGCACTAGGATTCGAACCCAGATCAAAGGTTTTGGAGACCCGTATGCTACCGTTGCACCATGCCCGTAAAACAGCCTCCCCACCCTCCAAAGGAGGGAATAAAGTGGCTGCTATTTATAAGAACTTTTAAAGTACAAAGTACCTGAGGTATATACCAAAGGTACTTTGTGTACTATTTTAACCTTCACAAAGTCTCCGCATCCGGCGGAGTTTGGTTGGGGTTTTATTTTAAGATCTCAGTTACCTGTCCGGCGCCTACTGTACGTCCACCTTCACGAATGGCGAACTTCAAACCTTTCTCCATCGCAATGGGAGAAATCAGTTTTACAGTAAGGTTGGTATTATCACCGGGCATTACCATTTCAGTTCCTGCAGGCAGTTCCACTTCGCCTGTTACATCCGTTGTACGGAAATAAAACTGAGGACGGTATTTCTGGAAGAATGGAGTATGACGTCCGCCTTCTTCTTTACTCAGTACATAAACTTCACCTTTAAACTCAGTGTGAGGCGTGATAGATTTAGGAGCACAGATAACCATACCACGACGGATATCTTTCTTCTCAATACCACGGAGCAACAGACCAGCATTATCACCAGCTTGTCCTTCATCAAGAAGTTTCTTAAACATTTCAACACCCGTTACTGTAGAGTTCAAAGGAGCTTCCATCAAACCAACAATTTCAACTGCTTCACCCACTTTTACTTTACCACGCTCAATACGGCCGGTAGCAACTGTACCACGACCAGTGATGGAGAATACGTCTTCAACACTCATCAGGAATGGTAAATCAACCGGGCGGGGAGGAAGAGGAATATAAGTATCTACAGCTTCCATCAGTTCGTCAATTTTCTTCACCCACTTTTCTTCACCAGCCAATGCGCCTGTTGCAGAACCCTGAATGATTGGAGTGTTATCACCATCAAAGCCATAAGAGCTTAACAGTTCACGAATTTCCATTTCAACCAGTTCCAGTAACTCAACGTCATCAACCAGGTCAACTTTATTCATAAACACAACAATTTTAGGTACACCTACCTGGCGTGCCAAAAGGATGTGTTCTTTTGTTTGAGGCATAGGACCATCAGTAGCAGCCACAACAAGGATAGCACCATCCATCTGAGCTGCACCGGTAATCATATTCTTTACATAGTCAGCGTGACCAGGACAATCAACGTGTGCGTAGTGACGGTTAGCCGTTTGATACTCTACGTGTGCAGTATTAATTGTAATACCACGCTCTTTTTCTTCAGGCGCACCATCAATTTCATCATACTTTTTTGCTGTTGCCAAACCTTTCTTGGAAAGGATTTCTGTAATTGCAGCAGTCAAAGTTGTTTTACCATGGTCAACGTGACCGATAGTACCAACGTTAACGTGGGGTTTCTCCCGCTTAAAGGTCTCTTTTGACATTTTATTTGTTTTTAGTTGTGTTTACAAAAATTGTTTAAATCATTTATGTTGTCGTCGCCGGTACTTCTGTTCTGCACCTGTTGCGTCGCACACTTCATCGTTCTGTAACCCTGTTCATCAAAAAAAACAGAGCCGTTAGTGAGAATCGAACTCACGACCTCTTCCCTACCAAGGAAGTGCTCTACCACTGAGCTACAACGGCTGGCAGAGTATCATCAGTGAGGAATGCTCACATCAAGCTATTAAAAGAACTTAAGAGCT
>JAIEQM010000028.1 GCA_019747705.1 Chitinophagaceae bacterium
TCTTTATTCGGTATTCAATACCACTTCTCACTTAGCTGCAATTGTTTGTTTCATTACATGTTCACAATCCTCATTCTGCTTCATTATTCTTTATTTATTATTCAATCTTCCATACTCAATTTCCTGCAATTTTTTGAATAATGATATCTGTTCCCGGATTGATTAAATCAACCAGCCAATACGGCGCAATGCCCATTGCTGTAATTCCAATCAACAGCAACACTGCTGCTGATTTTTCATACCACTTTGCATCAACCTCTCCCCCAACCCCTCTCCCGAGGAGAGGGGAGAGAAATTCATTATGCTTTAATGGTCCCATAATAGCACTTCCTGTTGCACGCAAAATATAAACAGCAGTTACTACAATAGAAGCACAGGCAACGATGGTTGCACTCCGGTAAAAACTTTCTGCTTTTTCCCATCCGCCCATAAACACCGTCATCTCTGCAACAAAACCGCTAAAGCCCGGCAATCCCAATGAACACAAACCTGCAATTACAAATACACTTGAAATAAACGGCATCACTTTCAGCAGTCCGCCAAGTTCTGCCACCTTGCGTGTATGTGTACGTTCATACAACATGCCAATGGCAGCAAAGAAAAGAGCCGTCATTAAACCATGACTCACCATTTGCAACACTGCGCCGTTAATAGCAGTTTTTGTGAGCATACCAATTCCAAGCAATACAAATCCGCAATGACTTACGGATGAGTATGCGTTGATGTATTTTAAATCCGTCTGCATCATGGTAGCAAATGCTCCGTATAAAATGGCGATACAAGCAAGAATAATGATGATGGTTGAATAATGATGTGCTGCATCAGGCATTAACCATGTGGCTGCACGCAAACAACCATAACCGCCCAGCTTCATACTGATGCCTGCCAAAAACATAGATGCTGCTGTGGGTGCACTGCTGTGACCATCGGGCACCCATGTATGAAAAGGAAATAATGCAGTAAAGATTCCGAAACCAATAAACACAAACGGGAAAAATAAATTTTGTACGGAAGCAGGAATGTTCATTGATGCAATCTGCAAAATGTTGAATGTATAATTTCCATCTGCTGATGTATGGAAATACAATCCCGCCAATCCTACAAACACTAACGCCGAACCCGCCATGAGCATCAACGCCAGTTTCATAGCGCTGTATTCTTTTTTGCCACTGCCCCAAATGCCAATCAATAAAAATTTTGGTATCACTGCCAGTTCTAAAAAGAAGAACATGGTAAACAAATCAAGCGACACAAAAAATCCATAAGCGCCTGCGCTGAGCAATAACAGCAAAAAGAAAAATTCTTTGCTCATGCGCTCTTCTTTCCATGAAACAAGGATGCCCGCAAGCACCACCGTTGCCGTTAATAATATCATGGCAATGGAAATTCCATCCACACCAATATGAAAGTTGATATTAAGCGGTTGAAACCAGGCAAAGTTTTGTTCAAAGAACATCGCCGTGTTTGTTCCATTCTTTTTTTCAACCCAATAGAAATAAAACAAAGCCAGTGCAGCCACCCATTGCAGTAAGGAACCAATCAACGCAATTGTTTTTGCCTGCTTTTGTGCCAATGGCAAAACTGCCAATGCAGTGATGATGGGTAATATGAGAAGGATGAGTAAGTTCATGTTTTCTTTATTGCATATTCTTTTTATTCCATTTATATAAATTCTTCATGTCCGTCCTTTGAGTATTCAAAGGGCCAGCGGCCCGATATGTCAGTAGCTCACAACATGCCGAGTGATGCAGAGCCCCGTAGGGGTGATATGTAAAATTCAGTTTAATCATAAAATTCAAAAAGATATTCTTCTTTAAAATCAATTTCAAATTTGTTCAGAAATTCCATGTATTCCTGTCTGAATGTTTTTTTCTTGTGATGCTCGGGCTGATGTTCGATGTAATGTATTACATCCTTTGCCTGTGATTTTGAATAACTGAAAGCACCAAAGCCTGATTGCCAGCTAAATGTTTCAGGAACCAGTTTCTTCTCTTTTAAAAAGGAAGAGGAATTGGATTTGACATCTCTTGTTAAATCAGAAATTGAAACATCAGGTTTCATGCTTACAAAAAGATGTGTATGGTCAGGCATACAATAAATGGAATACAATTTTTGGTTTTTATTTTGAACAATACCTGTCATATACTTTTGTAACTCTTCACGAAAGGGTTCTTTAATAAAATGCTCTCTGCCTTTTACTGCAAAAACAATTTGAATGTATATCTGTGTATATGTATTTGCCATTTTTTTAAAACTTGCCGCCCCTATGGGGTTTATTTGATTTGTTTCATTTTTCTATTGACATGTCGCCTCTACGAGGCTTGCCTAACTTTTACCTATTTCACTCTTCTACTGACATATCGCCCCGCTGGGGCTCTGCATTACTATATTTAATCATTACTACTGATATGTCGCCCCTATGGGGCTTAGCTTTATTTCCATATATAAATAAAAATCACTGCCAGCACCGCAATGCCACCAAAGAAATACAATGCATAGTTTTGCACTTTGCCGCTTTGCAATCCTTTAATGGCAGATGAAACAGTTGCTGTTGCAAATGCGAGACCATTCATCGCTCCATCTACAATATGCTTATCAATCCAGGCAGCGGGCCGTGCAATCAAATTGAAAATGATTTTTTTGGTGATGAACAAATAAATTTCATCAATGTAAAATTTTTGATGTGCTGATTTATAAAATGCGCCGAATGAATTGGAGATAGCAGCAGGCCGTTCATTTTCTTTTTTATACAGGTAAGTTGCCAATCCAATTCCCGCCAATGCTGCTGCAACAGGAGCGATAGAAAATAAAATATGCAGATGTGTTTCCAGAACTTTACCATCACTGCTTACAAATTCACCAAACGGAACAAAGCCTGCAACTATAGTTAATACAGCTAAAAGAATCAATGGAAACTTCATGGCCATGCTTCCTTCACCATGATGCGTATCGTGCACTTCTGCTTCCTTATTCCAGAAAATAGAAAAATACAAACGGAACATATAAAAGGCTGTGAGGCCTGATGTAAGCAACGCAACTGCATACACAATCTTATCTGTATTGTAAGAAGCAAGCAATATTTCTTCTTTACTGAAGAAACCTGACAATGGCGGCACACCTGCTATTGCCAAACATGCAATGAAGAATACCGCATTGGTGATGGGCATGTGTTTACGCAAACCGCCCATATCTTTTATTTCGTTACTGTGAATGAAATGAATAACAGCACCTGCTGCAAGGAATAACAATGATTTAAAAAACGCATGTGTAAACAAATGAAACATCGAAGCTGTAAAACCAAGTCCTGCTTCACCACCATAACCGCTCACACCCAAAGCAAACATCATGTAACCGATTTGACTCATGGTGGAATAGGCCAATACTCTTTTAATATCTGTTTGTGTACAGGCGATGATGGCGGCAAACAATGCAGATATCAATCCCACCCATGTTACTAAATGAAGTGATGCTTCATTCACCGCAAATACAGGAAACATTCTGGCAACGAGATACACACCTGCCACCACCATGGTAGCTGCATGTATCAATGCAGAAACAGGAGTGGGGCCTTCCATTGCATCGGGTAACCAGATATGTAACGGAAACATGGCGCTCTTACCTGCACCGCCGATAAATATGAATGCCAACGCCCATGTAAGTATGGAAGCGCCAAAAAATGTGGTTGAAGTTGCTGAAAGAAATTCGGCTGATTGCGTATTGGTTAATGTTTGAATGATGGTGCCGAAATTAAAACTGTTACTCTGAAAACCAACAATCAAAATTCCGATTAAGAAAAATAAATCAGCAAAGCGTGTAACAATAAATGCTTTTTTACTTGCAGCAACGGCTGATGGTTTTTGAAAATAATATCCGATGAGTAAGAACGATGAAACACCCACTAACTCCCAGAAAATATACATCTGGAAAATATTGGTGCTGATAACCAGTCCCAGCATAGAGAATGTAAACAGACCAAGGAATGCATAATAAGTTGCAAACCGTTCTTCACCTTTCATATACCAAAGGCTGAACACATGCACCATGAGTGAAACAACGGTGATAACCACCAGCATCATTACAGAAATCGGGTCGAGCAGCACACCCATATCAATCTGCAGGTGTTCATTAAACACCAGCCAGGTATATTGAAATGCTTTTACAGGTTGATACACATCATTCACTTTACCATCCACCAAAAAATATTGATACGCTGTGTATAAACTCAGCACAGTACTTACCAGCAGCAAAAGCGTAGCAATCAAACCTGCTGATGTGTTGAAATATTTTTTGCCAAACAAACTCAGTACTGCAAATGCCAGCAGCGGCAGCAGGGGAATGAATAATATGTAAGAAGAATAACTCATAGCCTCATCCTCGGTCCTTCTCCCAAGGAGAAGGAGGCCGAGCAATTATTTTTAATTTGTCAATTTAATTAAGCATTTCATCGTTTTAATTCTATTCAATAAATCAAACTTTCTTTTACATCACGCCGTACTCCCCTTTAGGGGTTGGGGGCTCTTTCAATTCTGCAGCATCTTCCACATCAATGGACTGATGGCTTCTGAATAAATTAATGATAATGGCCAATGCTACTGCAGCTTCTGCTGCAGCAATGGTGATGATGAAGATGGTAAAGAACACACCATCTAATTTCCCTGCATGAAAATATTTGTTGAACACAACGAAGTTGATGTTCACGCTGTTCAGTATCAATTCCACACTCATCAGCATGCTGATTAAATTGCGGCGTGTAAATAAGCCGTACATGCCAATGAAAAACAAGGCTGTGCTCAGAAATAAAATATGTTCAACAGGAACTGGCGTCATAATGAATACTATGTATTTTTAAAAGCTATCATTTTATTTTTATGTTCAAACAAGCGGGCATTGTGCAATAGCTAAGTCTCCCCCTTGGGGGCAGATTTAAAGGGGGCTTTTAATGCAATAACAATACAGCCAATCATTGCAGCCAGTAATAAAATACTAACTACTTCAAAGGGTAATGAAAAACCATAATCACCCGTGCTGATGAGAGCATTGCCGATGCGGTCCATATCATCTAAAAATTCCCCATCATATCCTGCAAAGCCCTGCTGATGGATGAGTACTGCTGCAAATGCAAAACCAAACAACACTGCCAGCGCCGATGCTATCATCCGCATCAGCGGTGGCCGCTGCATTTCTTTACCTGATTGCTGTGTCAAAAAAATGGAGAAGATAATGAGCACTACAATGCCGCCTACATATACTACAATTTGTACAGCAGCAATAAACTCCACTTCCATCCAGAAATACAAACCTGCAATACCAATCAATGCAAACAATAACCAGATAGCCGAACGGAAAATTTTTCTGCTCGTAACAGAAAGGATTGCTGTGCCCAAAATAAACGCAGCAAGAATGTAAAATATAATTTGATAAGCATTCATAACCTCACCCTCGTTCCCTCTCCTGAAGGCAGAGGGAGGCCGGGCTGTATTTATTTATTAAACAATTTTAATTAAGCCTGCCCGACTTTTCGTTCAGGCGGGCATTTCATCTTTTGTAATTCTTATCATCAAAATTCAACCACACGAATAATAATCAATCTCTCAAACAAGCTAGCCTTGTGCAAAGCAGTTCCCCCTTCAGGGGGCGGAGGGGGTTTGCTGTTTATTCCACTCCCTCCCTAATCTTCGAACCAGGCTCATTCAACGTTTTAATCAACTTACTTCTGTCATACACACTATGCTCAAATCCCTGACCCATTTTAATAGCATTAGTGGGACAAGCTTCTATACACAAGTTGCACATGGTACACAGCTCAAGATGATAAATAAATGTATCTATCGCTTTTTTCTTTTTGCCGGTAGCTTCATCCACATCAAACTTGGTAATGATTTTAATCGTACCGTTAGGGCAAGCAAGTTCACAAGCCGTACAACCGGTACATGCATGTTCATTGTTTTCATCATGCGGCATTATCACCTCACCACGAAATCGTTCAGGCAACACCAGTGTATCCCGGTTATCAGGATATTGCTGCGTTAATTTTTCTTTGTGATGACGCAATGCATATCCACCAGTAATCCGCATTCCTGTGAGCAGTGATTTTACACCGCCGGCAACATCTTTTATGTAATCAATTAAAAACATGGCCTCATCCTCGGTCCTTCTCCCAAGGAGAAGGAGGCCGAGCTTTATTTTTTAATTCAACAATTTAATTAAGCATTTCATCTTTTTTAATTCTTATCGTCAAAAATTCAATCACACTAATAATAATCAAACTCTTCAACAAGCTGGCTTTGTGCTATGCAGTTCCCCCTTGGGGGGCGGAGGGGGCCGCTTATAAATACCACCCCATTATCGCTATCAACGTTGCAAGCAACAGGTTAAACATTCCAATCGGTAATAAATATTTCCATTCTAAATTTAATAGCTGGTCAATACGCAATCTTGGAAACGTCCAGCGAAACCACATAATCACAAAAATCAGGAAGAACGTCTTTCCCATAAACCACACACTGGATGGTATATAATCCATAATACGGTTAAACTCTGTATCCGTTCCAAAGTGCAACGGCATCCAACCGCCTAAGAACAATGTGGCTCCCAATGCACACACTACAAAAATGTTTACATATTCAGCCAGAAAGAAAAGTGCAAACTTCATTCCGCTGTATTCTGTATGAAAACCTGCTGTCAGTTCACTTTCTGCTTCTGCCAAATCAAATGGTGCACGGTTAGTCTCTGCCGTTACTGCAATCATAAAAATTACAAACGCAATAAGAACAGGTATATGACCTTTAAACAACCACCAACCATTTTCCTGCGATAGAACAATATCAGAAACTTTTAAACTTCCTGTTAATATCACAATCACCAAAATAGCAAAGCCTGCACTCAGTTCATAACTTACAATTTGTGCACCGCTGCGCATCGCACCCAGCAATGAATATTTATTATTGCTGGCCCATCCTGCCATTAAAATTCCAATGACTGATACAGATGATACAGCCGTAATAAACAGCACACCAATATTCACATCCCAAATCTGCAAGCCCTTTGCAAACATCAATGGCGCCATAATCACCATCGCAATAATCATTACAATAAATGGCGCCAGGTTAAAAAGCAGCTTATCAACACCGTTAGGCGTCATTCCTTCTTTCACAATCAGCTTCAATGTATCAGCCACCGTTTGAAACATTCCCCATGGCCCTACACGGTTAGGACCAAGACGTAACTGCATCCAGCTGCTCACTTTGCGTTCCATCATAATCAATACCAATCCCAGCATGGCAAACAAACCAATGATGCACACACCGATAATGGTAAACTCCAGCAGCATAGCCACCGTTTCATTGAATGTACTGTAGAGCCATTCGTGAATTGAGTTTGCTATGGATTCTAATGAAATCATAAACCTCACCCTCGTTCCCTCTCCTGAAGGCAGAGGGAGGCCGGGCATTTTATTTTTAATTTGTCAATTTAATTAAGCCTGCCCGACTTTTCGTTCAGGCGGGCATTTCATCAATTGATATTCACTTCTTCTTTTTCAATCCAATTTTTGTTACGAACTATTGTGCTACTATTAATCTTCTGTTGCGTCGCACTCTTGTACGTTCTTAATTCTATTGAGCACCCACCCCTTTCAATCATCTTCACATTTACAGCCTCGGCCGCCCCTCCAGGGAGGGGATAGACATTCCTCCACTTCCCAAGCACATAAGCTGCAAATTTTTTATCTTCTTCTGTCACATCAACCACTGCATATTTTTTTATGTTACAAACCTGCATCATATCAAGCATATCAACTACTAATTTATAACTTACTTCCTCGGTTGGCCTTATTACCACTAACAAATCAGTTGTAGTTTCTTTTTCTTTTAATAAAACATTCTGTAACTGCTCCATACTTAACTGACTGTCGTTGTATTTTTCTTTATAGCAAATGGTTTTTCCGTTTTGCAACAGTAAAATATTTACAACATTAGCAGAAGAATCTATTGTACTTTCCTTCTCCGAATCTGCAGGTACTTTCAACTGAAATGCTTTAGGTGAACTCAATGTTGTTGTTAAAACAAAAAATACACCCAATACAGCAATCAACCCAACAAACCCTGCCAAAAACATTATGACGTACTTCTTTTGCATGTATTTATTTTATAGTCATCATCTTCAGTTTATCACTTTCAATTCAGCCTCACCTCCCTTCCTCCCCGCCAAAGGCAGAGGAGGCGGTGCTTTATCTTTTATCCAAACTTTTTATTCTACCACATCATCAATTAAACTTTACTCATCACAAATCAACTACTCCAATTTTTATCAACCTCTCTAACAAGCTGGCCATGTGCCATGCAAAGTCTCCCCTTGGGGGGGAGTTAGAGGGGGCTTCTATCTGTCAATATCAGGTATCACCAAATCCAATGTTCCCATCATTGCAACCAAATCACCAATCTTTGCCCCACGTGCAATATGGTCAAGCACACTTAAGTTGCTGAAGCCAGGTGAACGGAACTTGATTCGATAAGGTGTAGTGCCGCCTTCGCTCACAATATAAACTCCAAACTCACCACGTGCTGTTTCCACTCTAGAATAAAACTCACCTTTGGGCAATTTCAACACAGCTTTTGTTTTGGCCTGGAAATCTCCTTCGGGAATATTATTAATCAACTGTTCAATGATGTGCATACTCTGACGCAGTTCTTTCAACCGCACTACATAGCGTGCAAAAGAATCACCTGCGGTTTCTATTACTTCTTCAAAATTCAATTGCTGATAAATTTCATAAGGATACAACTTGCGTATATCACAACTTACTCCGCTTCCTCTGGCAGAAGGGCCTGTTACACCAAATGAAATGGCATCTTCTTTACTCAGCACACCAACGCCTTTGGTTCTGTTTTGAAAAATCACATTATTCGTAACCAATTCATCATACTCATCAATCTTGCTTTTGAAATGACTGATAAATTCATTCACTCTTCTTACAAAGTTGGGATGCACATCAGCCATTACACCGCCGGGTACCATATAATTCATGGTTAAACGTGTGCCGCAGCTTTCTTCCATAATATCATTAATCATTTCACGCTCACGAAAACTTAAAAAGAAAGGTGTTAATGCGCCCACATCCATGGCCATGGCTCCCCACCACAATACATGACTGGCAATACGGGTGAGTTCATCCATCAATACACGAATGACCTGTGCTTTTTGCGGCACTTCAATTTGCAGACCCTGCTCCACACACAAACAACAACCATGATTGTTGATGTGTGATGAGAGATAATCCATCTTGCTGGTAACATAGATGAACTGACGGAAACTTAAACTCTCACACATCTTCTCAATGGAACGATGGATATAACCGAGATGCGGTTCAACTTTTTTAATGGTCTCACCATTCAATGTAATCACCAAATGCAGCACACCATGTGTAGCAGGATGCTGGGGCCCCACATTGATGACCATATCATCAAATACGTTGGGCTCTGTTTGTACAGGTTCTTTAACTATTTCTACTTGGTGATACATAAACCTCACCCTCGTTCCCTCTCCTAAAGGCAGAGGGAGGCCAGGCATTTTATTTTTAATTCAACAATTTAATTAAGCATTTCATCAACATAACTTTTATCATCAACTACCAACCTCTTTCATTTACACTTGCTGTGCATCAAGCATGGGCTGTGCTTAGCAAGTCCCCCTTCAGGGGGATTTAGGGGGTTGTATTATAATTTAATCATGTTTACAGGGTCTTCAAAATCTTTTCGTAACGGATTTTTTCCTTCCCATCCATCAGGCAAAATCAACAAACGTAAATCAGGATGATTCAAAAAGTTTACACCAAACAGTTCATATACTTCACGTTCATGAAACTCTGCAGTGCGCCAGATATGCGAAACCGTTTCTATTTCAGGTTTGTTTCTGTCAAGCTGCACTTTTACCACCAATGGTGTTCTTTCTGTTGTTGATTCCATATGATACACCATGGTAAGATGTGTTTTGAAATCAACACAGGTAAGGCAGAACATATAATCAAAACCTGCAGCACGCATTGCTTCTGCTGTTGGTAGCCAATCAGCCACAGTAATATTCATCACCAGCCATTGACCTGTTTCATCAAACGTAGCCGATGGGTATTGTTCCTGCAGTTTTAATTTTTGTTCTTCTTTCGTCATGCTCTTTACCATCTGACGCCCTCGTCTGATGGTTTCATTTAACGTATTTCAAATCCCGTCTGACGAGGGCGTCAGACGGGGCGTGGTTACGCCACTTTCATTTCACTTCGTATCTGCTCTCTCGTCATTCCGCTTTTTATTTTTTGCTGTAATGTAATCATGGAATGCAGTAATGCTTCGGGCCTTGGCGGACAACCTGCCACATATACATCCACAGGTATTACATGGTCTGCTCCTTTTACAACAGAGTATGTGTTATAAAAGAACGGACCGCCGCTGGTAGCACAGGCGCCCATGGCAATTACATATTTGGGGTCGGCCATTTGGTCGTACAAACGTTTTAACACAGGCGCCATTTTATTTACAATCGTTCCTGCAATGATAATTACATCGCTTTGACGTGGAGTAGCTCTTGCCACTTCAAAACCAAAACGGCTCCAGTCGTACCTGGCAGAGGCGGTGCTCATCATTTCAATAGCACAGCAACTGGTACCAAATACCAACGGCCACAGGGAATTGCTGCGTGCCCAGTTGATAACACCTTCCAGCACTCCGGTAGCAATACCGCCTGTGGGCGATTCAATTATATGAAGCCCCCCCGCCCCTAAAGGGGTGCTTTTAAGCTCGTTTATATTTATTCTTTCACTCATGAAATATTATGAGTTTAATAATCAATTTTAATCTTTAAATAAGTTGGCCATCTGTATCGCCAAGTCTCCCTTTAGGGGCGAAGGGGTCTATTGCCACTTCAACGCTCCCTTTTTATGGGCATATAAAAAACCCATGAACAGGATGAACAAAAAGATAACCGCCTGTACCAATGCAAACATTCCGGCTTTTTTTACCACTACTGCCCAGGGAAATAAAAAAATAAGCTCCACATCAAAAATTAAAAATATCAATGCAAATAAATAATAACCGGTGTTGAATTGAATCCAGCTGGGGCCTTTGGTGGGAATGCCGCATTCATAGGCTTCGCCTTTTTGTTTATTGGTAGTGGCTTTGAGCGCCACTTTGGAAAGTAAAATTGCAATGCCGGAAAACGCAACGGCTGCAATGGCTAAAGCAATGATAGAACCTGCCCCCATACGTTGTAAAAAAGTTTAGGTCAAATGTATAGGCGTAATATACAACGAAAGATGATAAAAATATCAAAGGGGGGTGATGATGGTTAGGATTTTTTAAAAAGACCTGTAAGGTTTGCCGGGCAGGAAAGCAGCGCTGCAAACCTTATAGGTCTGGGTACGCTGCAATTATTCCATCGGGTCAATCTTTAATGAAACGGATTGTGAATGATAATGCAGAAATCCTTCCAGCGTATCAAAATAGCCCAGCACTTTTTCTGTTTGCACCCATGATGGCAGTTTATTTGCAAATAAATGATAAGAAGACCATGGCCAATCATTGATTTGTTTTACCAATCCGTGATGTACTGCATTTTTATGATTGTAAAAAACTGTTTGCCGGAACTGTTCTTCTGTTTCCACTTTTACCCGGCGCATATAATCAATAAACAGAGAGCCTTTTCGGTTGTACATTTTATTAAATGATTTTGTATAACTGTTGAGGCAATTGGAAAAGCGTTCCATAATAAAATCTGAAAGAACAGATTCATCTAACGATTTATCCTTTTTTACTTCTTTAAAATGTGCTTCAATGGCAGGCAACGATTTTATTTCAACCATAAAATGAAAATGATTGGGCAGCAGGCAATAACAAAGCGTATCAGCTACAGGTGAAACGTGTTTTTCAAAACGCTGCAGAAAGAAGCTGTAGTTGTTGCTGTTGAGAAACAGCTTTTCATTTCCGTTGGCTCTGCTCAAAATATGATAGATACATTCTGGTTGGAGCGGAATATGATAATCTGGCATGGTTCAAAATAAAAATTATTTCTGAAAAGAAGAAGCCCTGAAAGACCTATAAGGTTTGCAGCGCAGGAAAGGCCGCCCGGCAAACCTTATAGGTCTGGGCGGAGGGACTGAATTGAATTGTTGAACTTTATTCATCTGACCAAGGGCTGCCAGACAGAAGCGGTACCCCGCAGTGAACGCAATGAAATGGAGTGAACGAGGAGTACAAGCGAATGGCTGGAACCAGAGATGATACCTGCATAATTGCTCACAGCCCCAAAATTATTTCCTGATTATTCTAAAAGACCTATAAGGTTTTCATCGCAGCAATACCCGCCCGGCAAACCTTATAGGTCTGTCTAAATTCCCTAAATTGCACCCCTGCATCATGGATAAATTCATCGTTAGCGCACGCAAGTACAGACCCCAGACTTTTGATACAGTGGTGGGGCAAAGTCATATTACCACTACGTTAAAAAATGCCATCAGCCATAACCAACTGGCGCATGCATTTTTATTTTGCGGTCCGAGAGGTGTGGGCAAAACAACCTGTGCAAGAATTTTAGCCAAGACCATTAACTGTGAAAATATTCAGCCCAATGGTGAAGCCTGCGATACCTGTGTGAGCTGCAGAACCTTTAATGAAGGAACGAGTTTGAACATTCATGAACTGGATGCGGCGAGTAATAACAGTGTGGATGATATCCGTTCGTTGATTGAGCAGGTGCGTTTTGCACCGCAGATGGGCAAATACAAAGTGTATATTATTGACGAGGTACACATGCTCAGCTCCAGCGCCTTTAATGCCTTTTTAAAAACACTGGAAGAACCGCCTTCTTACGCCATATTTATTTTAGCCACCACAGAGAAACATAAAATTCTGCCAACGATTTTAAGCCGCTGCCAGATTTTTGATTTTAAACGCATCACTATTAATGATACGGTGGAGCATCTGCAGGAAATTGCAACCAAAGAAGAAATAAAAGCGGAGGCGCCTGCATTGCATGTCATCGCACAAAAGAGTGAAGGCTGTATGCGTGATGCACTGAGCATACTGGATAAGATTGTGAGTTTTACCAATGGAGAACTCACTTATCAAAACACGTTGGAGCATCTGAACATACTGGATGCTGATAACTTTTTTAAGTTCCTGGAAGCCATGCAGCAGCAAGACCTGGCAAGCGCCATGCTCTTGTATGATGATATCAACCGCAAAGGTTTTGAAGGCGATATGGTGCTGAATGCGTTTTCTGAATTTTTAAGAAACCTGCTGGTGTGCAAGGATGAAAAAGTGGCAAACCTTTTGGAAGTGGTGGAAAGTTTTAAAGACAAATACATTGCGGTTGCCAAAGCCACTTCAGCCTCATGGATTATTAGCGCCTTGAATGTGTTGAACGAAGCAGAAATCAATTACAAACAGGCACGTAATAAACGTTTGCATGTTGAACTTGCGTTAATCAAATTGACTTACCTGCAACAGGCATTGGATATTGCTTCGCCTGATAAAAAAAAAGTAGCTGAGAAGGTTGTACAGTTCAGGGCGATAAAGCCGATTGCAGTCAACAGTCCACAGTCCACAGACGACAGAAAGCCGATAGCCGATAGCCCCAAGCCGGTAGTAAATACATCATCAGCTAAATTGATGGTTGAAGAACCCAAGCCTTCTTATCAAACATCAACCAAACCTTTATCAACTTCTTCAACTGTATCAACTCCGTCAACTCTATCAACCTCATCCACCAAAATTTCTTCTCTCGCCAAAATACGTGCACAGGTAGCGGAACAAAATAATTTAACTGCGGAGAAAGCAAGAACACTTACAGATGAAGAATTGCAAATAGCCTGGCGGGAATTTATTCTCAAACTCAAAACAGCTCAAAAACATTCTGTGGTTTCAACGCTTGAAATAATGGAATGCAAGATGCGTAGCGCTGACCTGTTTGAAATTACCTGTTTCGGCAATGTGCAGCTCGGCTTTTTAAAACAGGAAAAAACAAGTTTGCTGGAGCATGTGCAGCATTTCTTCCACAACCCCGCTATTAATATTCATGTAGAACTTGTGGAAACACAGGAGGAAGAAAACCCTGCTGACCGCCCCCTCTCCACCAAAGAACAGTTTCTGAAAATGGCAGAGAAATACCCGCTGGTGAAGGAGCTGAAAGACAGATTGGGGATGGAGCTGGATTATTAGAAGTTTGAGAGGTTACAAAGGTTCAATGGTTCAAAAGGTTGAAAAAGCGGGGCCCAACATCTTAAACGTCTTGAACTTTTCAACCTCTTGAACCGCTTGCGCTTTTTTCCCTAATTTCACGCCCTCAATTACTGACGTAAAAAACTCAATTTATATGGCCGAAGTAATCAGAATGCCGCTGCTGAGCGATACGATGACCGAAGGAAAAATTGTAAAGTGGAACAAGCAGGTGGGCGATAAAGTAAAAAGCGACGATGTGCTGGCAGATGTGGAAACCGACAAAGCTACTATGGAAGTGGTGGGCTATGCAGATGGCACCTTATTATATATTGGTGTGCCCGAAGGAAAGGCTGCTCAAATCAACGAAATCATTGCCATTGTGGGTAAGGATGGTGAAGATTATAAATCTTTATTGGATGGCGGTTCTCCTGCTCCTGCTGCTTCGGCTGTTGAAACACCTGCAACCAGTAACCAGCAACCAGCAACAACTTCTTCGGGAGTTGATGCCGATGTTCTTGCCTCTTCGCTTGGTGTTACTGTTATCCGCATGCCTTTACTCAGCGATACCATGACTGAAGGAAAGATTGTGGCATGGAATAAAAAAACGGGTGATACGGTGAAGGCCGATGATAGTCTGGCGGATGTGGAAACCGATAAAGCAACTATGGAAGTAGCGCCTTATGTAGATGGCACTTTGCTATATACAGGTATTGAAGCCGGCAATGCTGCCAAAGTAAATGAAGTAATTGCCATTATTGGTAAAGCAGGAACAGATGTGAGCGGGTTGGTAAATGCATTGAAGAATCCTGTTACAGGTTCCAAGTTGCAGGTTGCAGGTAGCCCCGCTGTTGAAGCAAGTTCATCTGCTGCACCTGTTGCTTCATCACCTGTAACTACTTCATCTGAAAACGGACGCATCAAAGCTTCTCCGCTGGCGAAGAAAATTGCAGCAGATAAAGGAATTGATTTACATGCTGTGCAAGGCAGTGGAGATGGTGGAAGAATTATAAAAGCGGATGTTGATAATTATAAAACTACTGCAGCCACCTCGACTCCGCTCGGTGCTGCTGCAAAAGCTGCTTCGACTCCGCATGCTTCGACTCCGCATGCTTCGACTCCGCTCAGCACTTTTGTACCAGGTGCAGGCGAAGGTTTTGTTGATACACCCAACAGTAACATGCGCAAGACCATTGCAAGAAGATTGGGCGAAAGCATGTTTACCGCTCCACATTTTTATTTAACCATGGAGCTCAACATGGATAATGCCATGGCAGCCCGTGCACAGATGAATGCGGTGAGCCCTGTAAAAATTTCGTTCCAGGATATGATGATTAAAGCCTGTGCGATGGCGTTGCGCAAACATCCTGCAGTAAACAGCAGTTGGATGGGCGATTTCATTCGTACGTACAATCATATTCATATCGGCAGTGCGGTAGCAGTTGACCAGGGATTGATAGTTCCTGTATTCAAATTTGCAGATCAAAAAAGTTTGAGCCAGATAGCCAGTGAAGCCAATGTGTTGTATGATAAAGCACGCACGGGCAAACTGCAACCGCAGGAGTTCAGCGGCAATACCTTCACCATTTCCAATTTGGGTATGATGGAGATTGAAGAGTTTACGGCCATCATCAATCCGCCCGACAGTTGCATACTTGCAGTGGGCCGCATTAAAGAAGTGGTGATTAAAAAAGCCGATGGAAGTTTTGGCACCACCAATGTAATGAAAGTAACGCTTAGCTGCGACCATCGTTCTGTTGATGGAGCCATTGGTGCATCTTTCTTACAAACGCTCAAGAAGTTTATTGAGAATCCTGTGACGATGTTGGTGTAACTACAAGTTCTAAACGTTCTATAGTTCTAAGAGTTTTATCCCGCTGTAATGGCGGGATTTTTTGTTGGTATGACCTTGGTACATGTAGTAGAGTCCCTCGATACTTCAGAGTTTGTTTTTACTATTAGTAAAACTTCAATCAGTATAGTACTATTAAATAGGCATATAAAGTCTCGATTTCTTTCTAACATATCATCCTTATTCTCCCTTTCAAATTGGAAAGGGAGAATAAGGATGAAACAAATTAATAGTCTTTGACACATCTTACTGAAAAACCCGAAAATTCATTGGTAACGGATATACATGCTCCATTATTAATTCCTCCTATTGACGAAGAATTGTGGGTGATTTTTCTATAAAATATCTTACCGCTTCCACATGTCTGAGCGCTCCACCAATATGCGTCAGTACCAATTCCCAAAAAACTTTGGTCACCAAAATATCTTTGACCACCTGGTAATGCTGAAAATCCACTGGAATTAGATGCCCCTGTATTAGGGCTTTGCCAAAGATTGAGGGTTTTCATGAATCCGCCAGCATTAGATGGTCCAGCTAAATCAGTAACTAAGTTCATCCATTCTTGTTCCGCAGGTATTCTCCAGCCTTCTGGAGCAAGTCCTCTTGGGTCGTTTACTGCGTACCAGTTATAAAGTTTACCATATACAGAACCCAAAGCTGGGTCATTATTATAGTAACACCATGCACCATTTGTTGCATTACGCCATTGAACTGGGTCGGTAATTTGTGGAATTAAGTCGCCATTTTTATATTTACTTACATTAAGATTTTTACTTATCCAAAATCTATACCCTTTATCTATAATTTGATAGGTATTACCATCTATATCTGTAATTGACCCAGGATTAACTACAATTGTAGTGAATGAGATTTCGTCACCGTAAGAAATGCCTACGGCATTAATTGCATATGCTTTCAAATAATATTGCTTTTTAGGAGTTAAGCCTTGTAATTGTATTTGAAAACTGCCAATTCCAGTTCCGCTATTTTGCTTTTGACCACTTGAAATTGATGGGTTTTGTATTTCATTCCAAACAACACCCCTTTCAGTTACTGTACTGGCACCATCATCAAGAATATTTCCACCTGCTATAGCAGTTCTACTTGTAATTGATACAACTGCAGAAGTAGAAACTTTAGGTAGTTTTTTAGATGAATTACCTTTTTTACAACCAGATACAAAATAAGCACACCAAAAAAAGTAAATAACATATTTCATATTAAATGATTTTCCGATGAATAGTACAGTGTCTCATTGTAGTTTTCAAGCACTTCTTTACTATAAGTCACACTAATTATATCCACACCTTATTACAATACCCGAATTAAAAGAAGTGAAATATCTTTATGGAAATTCATAAATTACTTGTGGAGAAATAGAGCTTTTCCCAGACACAACTACAGTTCCATTAACATATATCTTCAAAATACAATCAGCATTATTATTTGTTCCATTAGGGTAGGCTTGTAATGTTGCGGCTTTTAAGTTCTTAGTGTTTTTAAAGGAATAACTCCATCCTGTAATTGCATTATCTACCCCCACCACTTCTGCATTTTCGTTCATATAAGCACCATGCCATTTAGTAGCACTTATTAATGTTATTTCATATTTTACATCATCAATTTTTGCCACTTTTTTACAGGATAACAAGGAAGTAACAACAAGTAAAAATAAAAGTGGGTATTTCATGCCTTACTTTTTATTTTTTTTATCTTCCAAAACACTAATTCCAAAGTCAAATACCTTCTGCATGGGAGCTCCTGAAAAAGTTGACGTACCGCCTGCGTACATAAAGCAATACTGCCCATCTTCAAGTGGCTTTTCAGTTATCACTTTATAAACACCTTTCGAAATCTTCTCGAACTTGAAGCTTATTTTATTCTTGTCGTCAATTCCTGTTGTAAGACCTTCATAGCTATTCCATGTGCCTGTTATTACTTCTCTGCTTTTCTTATTAGATGAAGAAGTAAATTTTACCAGTATAAATTCATTAGGGCTTGTTGCTGCCGAAAACCAAAAAATTTGTCCATTGCCTCCTCCAAAATTGTTGGAAGAGGTTTTATCAAAAATAAAATAGAACACTGGAGATGTTTCCTTTATATCAAAGTTTGACTTAACGCCACTTAGTATTGCCTTGTTCTTTGTTTTGGCTATGCCGTATGTTAAAGACGTTAATATGCCCGAACCCTGATTCGCAGATGAATAAACTGACGCTTCTAATTCCTGGTAATTACAGGGATTATTATTGCAATAGTAAATACCAGGCGTTAAAGAAAGTAGTTTGTCCCCGCTATTTTCATTAGAAGAGTTAGAAGAACTTGATTTCGAAACCATCAAAGCAAGTACCTCATCAGGAATACCAGTTTTCTTTAATTTGATAAGCGAATTTGTGGAAAGCTCAAAATTGCAATATGAAGAATTTATTTTGGAGATAAGCACTTCTCTACCTAAGCCAGCGCTATGCAAATCACTGATTGTCTGATTAGTTATTGTATCTTGGCTTTGTGCAGAAAAAGAATGCAGAAATAGATAAACGATAGTTAAGAAAAAAAATAATTTCATTTGAATAGAATTTTACTGCTTTTTGCCTGTAGAAATATTGTAAGCCACACGGAATCCGAAAAAGGAAAAGTTACCAAACTGGAAATCACCTTCTTGAAATCGAATTGATAAATCAATTTTATCACGAACTAAGCCTGCACCAAAAGCATAAGAAAAAGTAGTTTTGTTTAATGAAGTGCTTGACCCGTCTGAAAATCCACTAGTCTTTTCTCCGTAACTACCGAAACCTAATTGTGGCTCTATGTAGACATCATTAAAATAATGCCTATAGCCAATAAGTACAGGAATAACACTAAATCGTCGCTTAAAAGATTCTCCTGAAAATTCATCCTCTTTCGGAAATAACAAATATCCTGTTGTAAACGAAAGTTGACCCGCCTCCGAAATTCCATGCAAGTATTTACCAATGACTCCAACACCGATTGTGTAAGGCTCCCCACCAGTGCCAACTCTGATGCCAATCTCTGGACCCAAGTTAATTTGATTAGTTTTTTTCTGAGCAGTAATTTTCCCTGCGAAAAAATAGAGTAGAACAGTTAGAATTAGAAGTTTATTCATAATAAGTAAAAGTTTATATAATGCCTTAACAATATCAAATTAAAGTTTGAAAAAAAATATAAACATTAAAAGTATTTGGGATAAAAACGTATAAATTAAGGACATAAAGAAGAATTTAAAAACCTTGTAACTTCTTCTCTGTTTTTTTCACCAATAGGTAATGACATGTCACCTATTAGAATCATAGATGATATTTTGTAGCCAGTGATTTTCTTTGAATTAGCAATATAAGATTTATGAATTCTAATAAATTGCGATGGCAATGTTTTATAAAAATCATCAAGCTCTTCTCTGATTAAGAAGCCATACTTTGGGTCTGCTGTGTGAATTAATATTGTATTCTTAAAAAATTGATTGTAAGATTCAATAAAAATAATTTCATCAAAGTTGAACACCTTGTTAATTATTGTCGTGTTCTCATAAGATGCAGTTCTGGCACTGCCACTTTCAATATTTATGAGCTTTCCTTTTAAACTTATGATTCTGTGTTTAGTAAAATGTATTGATTCAGGCAGAGCTATTTTAACCGTAGCTAAAAGCTGAGGTTTATCTAATGGTTTAGGCTTAATAAGAAATGTATTTGGATTGGTCGCTTTAGCTTTACTAAGCGTTTCAGCATCTGAATAACCCGACAAAAAAATTACTGGTATTGTATATTTCTTATAAACATATTCGGAAATACGAATGCCAGCATCTAAATCATCATATAATCTAATATCTGCAATGATTAAATCAGGTGCAGATTCATCCACTAATCGACAGCCATCCGCATAGTTATCTGCTGGGCCAATTACATCATAGTTTTCCGACTCCAAAAAAAGTTTTATTTGATTGGCTATAATATACTCATCTTCTATTACTAATATCTTGCGTTTCATTAAAAGATTATCTCGCTGAATGAACCATTATTATTTTTAAAAATTACAGTGCCGTTCATTTGTTTCAAAAGCCCCTTAATCATGTTTATTCCGTATGATCCTTTTTGTGGGTGTTCAAAATTTTCAGGAAAGCCTTTACCATTATCAGATACCGATATTGATATTTTATCATTTTTCAGCTTTTTTGCGCTCACCGAAATGGCTAACTCATTTAAGTTTACTCCTCCATGTTTAATACAGTTTGTAATTAGCTCTGAAAGTGTTAAAGCTAATTGTGTTGCCAGCTTTGTTTCAATTAGTAAATGGGCATTAATATTAAAAAATATCTTGTTCGTTGTTTGATATGTTTTTGACAGATTAGAACAGAGGGTTTCAATAAATTCCTGAAGATTAATTTTTGTAATATCTTCTTTTTGATATAATTGCTCATGGATAAAACTTATACTTTGAATCCTGCTCTCCAGGTCTTTTAGTGAAATATCGTTGCTCTTTGAATCTACCGATGCATCAATTAATCCTGATATAATTCCAAGGTTATTTCTTACTTGATGATGTAATTCTTTTTGTAATTCAACAATTTGTTTTTTTTCTTTTTTTAGGCGTTTATATTGAAAATAGGCTATTACCAAAGCAATGCTGAGGAGCAATGCAAGAGGCATAATAATAAATAATGCCTTATTGTAATTCTGGGTTTTTTGCTGTTCTAATTCAATTTTAGAAATTTTACTAGTTAAGCTATCCTGAAATGTTCTGTAAATAACTCTTTTAAGATTATTGTAACTTGAATCATACGACTCTTTTTTTACTGAATCAATGATATTGTAAATCTCGCCCGAATCTATAAATGAGCTGTTAGTTTTAACACTTTCGTTATATGAAAGTTCTTTTGTATATTGAACATTAAACTCAAAATCATTTTTTGCATCACTTGAGTTTATTTCAATAGGTATTGGAGCCCCCCATTCACTTCTGTCCCGAAAAATTATTTTATAATACTTTTGAGGTAACCCTGATACTGCTTCCCCTCCGCTTAACCAAGTTTTCCCATTATCAAATGACCATTTACCAACCCATGAAGGAGAAATATTTACTTTAATGGTAGTTGAGGGTTCAGTTTCGTTGTATTCCCAGTGTAAATGCCAGTCAGTTGGGTTGACAAAATACTCAGGGAATATAGGGTCTATGTAGCAAGAACAATCTTTCTCACCTTTGACGGGCAAACCAACCCTCTTCATAATCGGTTGCACAGGTTTTGCCTGCCTAATTCCGTAATAAAAAAATGTGGTATCCTTTCTGGGAATCACTGTCCCGATTCGTTGACCTGCATAAACATACTTATTACTGCTAACAGTAAAATATACATGGTAATACGCTGTACTGAAATCTTCACCATCAATCCAGCAGGCATCATTCGGCTCATCATTTCCTCCAGTTGTAAATATTCTTAGAATCCCACTATGCGATGCATAAATTGGGGTATTCGCCTGTAATACATAGCCTGGTGCAACACGTCTGTGGATTACAGGTCCATAGCCTGCACAGTTCCTAATTGTGCTGTCTCCCCATTCTTTTCCCTTTAACGGCTTGTATAAAGTAAGTTTAGTTTTAACAGGAGAGAAAAAGAAAAGTCCTCTCCCATCAAGTTGTTCAAAACATTGAGCATTACCATTTAAAGTGCTTTGCAGAACTGCCAGCATTAGAAAATGTTTTACAATGTCAGCCATAGAAATCAAGTTACAAAATAAAATTTTTGTTGCAATATCTAAGGATAAAAAAGCTGATTTATGGGATAAAGAGTCACTCCTTTTGTTGGTATTCCATTCCTATTTCTGCATCAGAGTTAATGATATAACACATCCATCGTTGTATCTTATGACCAACGACAGAAACATTTGTACAAAAATCATTGTTGGTCAAAACAGGTAACAAGGGGGCAAAAATTTTATCAACATTGCAAAAATATCTACACATGTATTATCAGCAGTTCCCTCGTTCCTCGGGATGACAACAATTTTCATCTTACTGCTACGCAGAGGATGCTCAACAATGTTCAACAGTAATTCACTACAGTAGCACAAAAGCTAAATCAGGGAACCATCCGATCCTGCCTACCGTCAGGCAGGTTCGGGTCGTCATCGAAATCGGGCTCCTTTTTTGTTTCTGTTGCCTGCCCCGATGAGTGCAACATCATCGGGGGAGAAACAAAAAGAAAAGAAAAACAGCAGAGAGCAAAAAAATAAGATATGTTCATACGGCTGGTCAAAAGACACAACCTCGGCGTGCTTCTTTCTTTATCACCCAAAAACAATCTGAGATTATTTAAATAAACCTGCAAAACTTGGAAACTGCACAGAGCATTCAACTTATTGTTTCTTCAATTCTGTTTTTACACCAAACGCAATCAACCAGGCCTTGATGATTTTTTTATTGGCATCCAGTTCAAATTCTATCTGCCTGTCTGTACCATCACTGTAAAAAAATTTATTGGCAGATTCAGGTTTTAATTCTGTTGCAGAACCATTCGGCAATACCCTGAAAAGACTTTCCCCTCTTCGTTCCAGTTTTATATCGTTGGGCGCTTTATAGTTTCCTGTAAAAGCATCCAGCGCTGATGAATCCAGTTTTATTTCTTTATGTTCTGATGGCATTACTACTTCTTTTCCTGCCATGATATGCTGCAACGTAACACCAATACCCGGAGATGGTGAGCCATTGTTGGATAATATAACATAGGTTTGGTCCTTGTCTGTGTTTCGTGCAAGGTAAGTGGCATATCCAGGCCAGCCACCAGAGTGAGAAATGATATTGCCGAAATCATTTTTTTCAACAAACACACCAAAGCCGTACATATAGTTTCTTGCTGTGTCAATGATGGACTTCCCTTTCAACATATCATTTTGTGTTTCTTCTTTCAGCAGTGTATGGTTTTTAATAGCTCTGTCCCATTTCAGCAAATCGGCGGTTGTTGAATTAACCACACCATCGCCCTGTATGCCATCTAAGTAAAACACAATATTTAAATCTGGTACACTATCGGGTAAAAGATATTTCTTCAGGCTGTCGTTGTACACATAACCATAGGCATAGTTCGCAATGGTATCTTTTAATGAACGTCTTGTATTGTAAATGCGGGTATGCGTCATTTCAATCGGCTGAAAAATATTTTCAGACATAAAATTGGCGAATGGTTGCCCTGAAACTTTTGCAATAATAGAAGCCAGAAGTGCATAAGCGGTATTGCTGTATTCCCATTTTTTGCCCGGCTCAAACATCGGCGGTATTTTTTCTTTTGCCAGGAAAGCAATCAAATCATTGTTGAAGGCGATTTTTGTTTTGTCCCATTTTTCATTCATGGCCCATTCATAAGCCGGCAGGCCGCTGGTGTGCGTGAGCATGTGCCAGATGGTTATACCATTGTAAGGCAATTCAGGAAAATACTGCCGCAGCGAATCAGTAAGTTTCAGTTTGCCTTTATCCAGCAATAATAAAATACCTGTCGCAGTAAATTGTTTGCTTACAGAAGCCAGTTCAAAAACAGAAGAGTCGTTCAGCATTCTTTGCTTATCAAAGTCAGCAAGGCCATAAGATTTTTGAAAGACGATTTTACCGTTCTCCGCCACCAGCACATTTCCATTAAAGCGGTAATACTTTTGCTGACCGGTAAGGAATTCATCCATTTTCTGAGCAAGTGGATTTGTTTTTTCTTTTTGGCCGCAGGCGATAAAGAAAATAAAGAAAAGAGGCAGCAATTTTTTTGCTGCAATGCTGAAAGTATTTGAGAGTGATTTTTTTTCGTTGAACATCTTGTTTGTTTTTGTAATGATAATAAGCAGGGTCTTTTGATTATTCATTGAATTCCTTTAGTCCGCTCTATTTATGCTAAATATATCTGACCTTTTAAAAGCAACCAGAGATTGTTTACATAAACCTGCGAAGTTTGGAAACTTCGGAAAGCGGGTTACTTAAAATTAATACTTCCGCAATTAATTTCTTCCTTGTTCATTAATGGATGTCCGGTAGTACTTTTATATGCGGAAATTGTATAAAAAAGATTTTGACCTTTCATGCTAAGTCCTGTTCGCAATGCACCATCTACTCCTTTGTTGGAGCGTATTACGACATAAAAAGCAGTTGATTCATTTGGATTAACAGTTCTATTCATCGAATATGATTTATTGGTTCCGGTTTCTAAAAAAGTTTTTATTGACAACCCATAATCATATAAAGATACTTTATCAAGTGTCATGGTATCGGAAGGAATCAATAATTTCATATAGTTTCCCGATGAAAGTGGAAACTCAAATGAATCTATAGGGAAATTAATTTTCAATTCAACAGGATTCATTGTTTCATTAGTTATTTGGGTATAATATACAGTATATGGATACCTCTTGCCCTCAGGGTTCATATATCCTCCGCCTTTTGGGAAACTGTTCTGTATTACCAGGCGCTTACTCATAGAATCAGCATACTCATACTTACTGTGAAAATCAGGAGTATTAGGTCGGGGAGAAGCGACGGTGTCTTTGGTTTCGGACTTGACATTATCTTTTGATGAGTTTGTTTGGTTTTGCCCTTCACAAGAAATGCAAAAGACAAATATCAGGGCTCTAATGAAAGCAGTTTGAATAAATGTAATATTAGATTTACTCATCATTATTTCAATTCGTTGTTTATAATCTGCTTTTTTTTTGCTACAAGCTTTATATTGAATTCAATGGAATCAGAAATAGCTTCATCCTTTAAATTATCAAAGAATTTCCCTGATTTATAGCGCACATCCCATAATGTTCGGTCAATAACCAGTTTGGCATTCGCTTTTACAATGCCGTCCTTAATTTCTATGCTGGCCGGAAAAGTAACCGGGTGTGTGATACCTTTAATGGTGAGGTTGCCTGTAACGTTTATTTGCTCAGCATTTATTGATTCAGCCTTGGTAATTGTAATTGCAGAAGCGGGAAATTTTTTAACATCAAAAAAGTCAGCATCCTTTAAGTGATTAATCAGGTTATTATCACTCCTGTGCTTTTCATCTTCAATTGTATTCATGTTTACTTCAACTGCACCACCCATCAATTGACCATTCTCAATCATCAATTCACCTTTTGATATATAGACGTACCCTGTATGTGCACCCCCAACACTTGAACCTTTCCATGTTACAACAGTTTCCTTTGTATCTATTTTAAAATAGTTTTCATTCCCGGCATGTAAGGATAAGGAGCTTGCCGGTGCATTGTTTTTATTTTCTTCTTTTGCACGTGCACCGCAACCGAAGAACAAAAAAGCAATAATTAAAGTTATACATGTAATTGATAGCTTGTAATTCATACTTTAGAAATTATATTGATAAATAAAAATTGATATTTTTTTTTAAAATCACGCTCTTCAAAGTCCCCATACTTTGAAGTTTTACGCTAACGGTCTATCACCCTTCAAAAGCAATCATAGATTGTTTGAATAAACCTAAGAAGGTTGGAAACCTCAATGTGTGGGTGTCAAAATTTCATCAACCCAACAGCTCTCTCGTTCCTCAGGATGACAGCATTCTTCATCTTACTGCTACACATAGGATGTTCAACAATGTTCAACTGTAATTCACCACAGTAGTACATAGCTAAATCAGGGTTTTATCCGAAAACCAGGCTGTATATTGGTTTTCGGGGCCCTTTTTGTATTCTTTTTGGGCAAGCAAAAAGAAAAGAAAAAACAGCAGGGGCAAAAAATTAAGAAATGTTTATGCGGTTGGTCAAAAGACACAACCTCTGCATGCTTCTTTCTTTATCACCCAAAAACAATCAGGGATTGTTTGTATATACCTGCGAAGTTTGGAAACATCGCAGAGCTGTTCTTGTTTTCTGATGTATTTGTCTGCACTGGTTAAAAACATCAACAACCCGGCTTTGTAAAGTTGATCAGCCGTTTTCCATCAAACCAAAATACCCCGCCTGAAAAGCCAAACCAAAGTTTACCATCCTTATCTTCCAAAATACTTTGTACATGATTTTTTGTACGGCCCTCGTTCTCACTAAAATTGGTGAAGCCCGCCGCTGCAAAAGGAACAGATGAAGCATTGTAGCAACTGATGCCGCTGCCCAAACTTCCAAACCAGATATTGCCTTTTTTATCATTCATCATGGTCCAGATTTCGTTACTGCATAATCCATTATCCATCGTAAAATTGGTGAAAGCAGTTCCATTGTAACGGCTCACACCATTACCCCAGCTTCCAAACCACATAGCGCCTGTTTTATCCGGGGTTATAGAAAGGATGTTATTGCCGCAAAGGCCATCTTTATCAGTAAATGTTGTAAAAGATGCGCCATCATATTTATGCAAGCCACCACCATCTGTTCCAAACCAAAGATTGCCTGCTTTATCTTCATAGATACTCCACACAAGCGCAGGCGTAAATCTTGATTTCGTTTTCATTTTCGCTTCAGGCATTTTGATGGAAGTAAACGTTTTTCCATCATAGCGGCATACACCACTCATTGTACCCAACCAGAGATTTCCTTTTTTATCTTTCAGCATGCTCCACACATCATTATTAATAAGTCCGTCTTTAACAGTGTAGCTGGTAAACATTCCTTTGTCATATCGTGTTACTCCGCCGTTGGTGGCAAACCAGATTACTCCAGTTTCATCCTGAACAATTTTACGCACGGCATTTCCGGCCAATCCTGCTTTTTCGGTAAAATAAACAAAGCCAGTTCCATCATAACGGCACACACCATCATCATTGGTGCCGAACCAAATATTGCCATTTTTATCCTGCATCATAGTCCTTATATACTTGCTTACCTGTAAATCATCTTCAGGTTTATCTGAGTTTAAAAAATTAACTGACTGAAAAGATGAAGTCTTCATTTTAGAAAAAGGTTTACTGGCTGTAACGCCCCCGTTCTCTGTGAGCTTCTGTTCCTCAACCAATCTTTTATTTTGAGCGTTGCAGGAACTGATAACAATCATCAAAAGCGGCAGTACTTGTAATTTCATGCAGGTAAATTTAGAGTAAAGCATAAAAGATTTTTTTGATGCTTCAAGATAGCCCTTCGCATTTGTTTTGCTGTTAAATGGTTGTAAATTGATTGTAAATGCATGTAAAACCATTGCAAAAACATTTTGTTACAGTCTTATTGGTTTATTTTTGGGCATGAACTGGAAGATACTTTCTTTTTTGCTGGCAACCTGTTTGCTCCTCACGCTTGTTGCTTTTGTAACTGACAAAAAAGACAATCCTGATTTTGAAGCGGCCAGGGAAGTAATTGTAATGCGTCAAATTGCACACCGCCTGCTTCAATATACTGGCGACAGTACATCAAGGGTGCAGACTGTTAAGCAGATTTCTCCTTATGAATTCATGATTCCGTTTGAAACCGGTTTTACGTTTAAACCCGATTCACTGGTGCATATTATTGGCGAAGTGATAACCACACATCAACTACCACCGGGTTATATTGTAAATGTTACTGAATGCAACACGGGCCAGGTAATTTTTGGCTATGCCATTATGGGTACACAGCAAACGGATATTGTGCCCTGCCGTGGAAGGGAACAACCAGTTTTGCGTTATTGCATCAATATCAAATTCCAGGAGCAGAAAAAGAATACAAATCGTCTTGCCTACATAGCCGGCATTAGTTTCATCATCACCGGCTTATTTGCACTGGCAATGCTGTGGTACAGAAAGAAAAATAAAATTACAGAACCTGCTGTAACAACTGAGACTGCTGCAAATACAACTGCAATTAGTGTTGGCACTTATCAGTTTTACCCGGAGCAATTGCTGCTTGTACTAAATGAAGAAAAAATAGTTTTAACCAACAAAGAATCGAAACTTCTTCGCATTTTTGCTGAACATCCCAATCAAATTGTTGACAGAACCAAACTTCAGAAAGAAGTGTGGGAAGATGAAGGAGTGATTGTAGGCAGAAGTTTAGACGTGTTTATTTCCCGCCTGCGTAAAAAATTGGAAAAAGATGTAACGGTGCAACTTACTACTGTTCATGGTAAGGGGTATAAACTGGAGATAAACGTGAACGGGGTTTAAGTTATAGCGCTGCAAAAATAACAACAGTATAATACATGCTAAAATTTCAAATGCTACGTTTTGGTGCAAGAGTGAGGGGCTGGTTAAGAGTGTTGGATTTTTGCAACAGTGGTAGCACCTCACCCTCCATCTCCCTCTCCATGTGGAGAGGGAGCGGTGCTGCATCACTATTACACTCTTTTAGTTCTACCACATCGGCTTAGAATCTTTACTCATCAGTTATCAACCACTCTAGTTTTATTATTGACTCTTTTAGGCGTGGGCTGTGCATGGTTCCTATCCTGAAGGAGAGGTTAGGTGAGGTTGCATTTCTGCTAAAATTCTCTACCCTTTCAAAAACTTCAGAGATTACTTGCATAACTCTGCAAAGTTTATAAACTTCCCAGAGCCCGTTTATAGATAAACAAGTATAAAATATTGAAAGTAATTACAGCGAGTTTAAAACGGCACTTCAAAAAAACATTAGCTAATGTTCAATAAAACATTCTTTTTTTTCGCCATATTTATCTTGCATTCTTGTATTGACCTAAGCGATAATAAAAATGAAATTGTAAAAAGGAGTAGTGATTATAAAGGCATAAAAAACAGCATCCTTTTTATTAAGAGCGGCGGTGCGACAGTAGGCGATTCTTACCAGATTTCAATACTATCATACCAAGACAAGCTAAAAGATTCAGATATTGGAAATATCTTTATTGCTGATGATCATGATAGCGCCATTAGCTCTGACACATCGAGAGTTAACTTCGTGTGGATAAGCTTTGACACATTGAAAGTAAGTTTTGACAAAAGACTTCGTGTTTTTAAAATGGAAACGAAAATGAAAGATGCAACAATAGTTTATGATTCTCTTAATCTAACAAAATAAAAGCAGCTTTCGAAGAGCGGTTTAGTCAACCTATATCACATAGGATGATTAATAATGTTCAACTGCAACTCACCACAACTTGCCCCGCCTTAAAGCGGGAGTAGTACTAAAGTATTATCAAGGCTTATTCCGAAAATCAGGCTGTATATTGGTTTTCGGGGCGCTTTTTTGGGCAAGCAAAAAAGTGACAAATAATAGAGGAGTTTCAAACCTGAAATCAGAAACCCAAAAACCGCTCTTTATTAAATTTCCATAATCTCACTTTTCATTTTCTCTCACTCAATATCTTTACCCCATCCAAACTATTGTATGTTCCCACTCATCCACCAACGTTGCTCCAAACTCATCAAAAACTTTTCAGAAATACCTGCAGAAAGAAAAACAATACTTGAAAAAATAGCCACTTACATCACCAGTAAAAAACAAAACAACGAACCTGTTCAGCTTGCTTATATCTGCACCCACAACTCCCGCCGTAGTCACCTGGGACAAATATGGGCAGCCGCAGCAGCAGCGTATTACAACATCAGTAATGTGCAAACATACTCAGGCGGCACCGAAGCAACAGCATTTAACAGCAATGCCATCAAAGCCATTACAGCAGCAGGTTTTGAAGTAAGAAAAACAACAGAAGGAGCCAACCCTGTGTATCATGTTTATTTTGATGAAGAGAATTATGTAACCTGTTTCTCCAAAGTTTATAACCATGAAAGCAATCCCAAAGAAAACTTTGCCGCTATCATGACCTGTTCTGATGCAGAAGAAAATTGTCCTTTCATTCCCGGTTGTGAATTACGGATTGCCACTACTTATAATGACCCGAAGGCTTACGACGGCTCATTACTGCAGGATGAAAAATACAAAGAACGAAGTAATCAGATTGCGTTGGAGTGTTTGTATGTATTTTCAAAAGTTCATTGATATTGTCTGGCCACTTGGAGTGGCCTGACATATTATTGCATCATCTTCCACACCATCGCAGCAACCACCCCACCCAGCACCGGCCCCACTACCGGAATCCAGCTATAACCCCAACCACTATCTCTCTTTACACCCAATGGCAAGATAAAATGCATAATGCGTGGACCTAAATCTCTTGCAGGGTTAATGGCATAACCCGTTGGTCCGCCCAAACTCAAACCAATACCCAGCACAAGAAGTGCAACAGGCAATGCGTCTAGTGCGCCCAATGAATTTTGCGGTGCTGCAATAAACAACACACCCAAAACAAACACAGCAGTAATAACAGTTTCGGTTAACAGGTTAAAGAAGGAATTTGTAATAGCAGGCATCGTGCAAAACACAGCCAGCTTGGCATCAGCATCTGTTGTTTCATCAAAATGTTTTTTATAGGCCAGCCACATTAAAAAACTGCCCGTCATGGCCCCTGCAAATTGTGCGGCAATGTACATCGGCACATTCGCCCAATCAAATCTTTTCAATACTGCTAATGCAATGGTAACAGCAGGATTCAAATGTGCACCGCTTACAGATGCACTGCTGTACACACCTGCAAATACAGCAACCGCCCAGCCAAAAGTGATCACAATCCATCCGCCGTTATTACCTTTTGATTTATTGAGTAAAACATTTGCAACTACACCATTGCCCAAAACAATAATGAACATGGTTCCGATAAATTCTGCAAGAAAGGGAGTCATAAGCAGTTATTAAGTTATTGGTTATTGATTTTTTGAACCCCGTCTGACGCCCTCGTCTGACGGGGAGTAATATCTTATTTCATCAGCTTCACTGCTGTATTTAAACGTTGTGCTGCGTTATCCCAATTTATGATATTGAACAATGCATCCACAAAATCAGTACGTTTATTTTTATACTTTAAATAATAGGCATGTTCCCACACGTCAATTACCAGCAGGGGAATGCATCCCCATTGTGTAAGCTTTTCATGATTTTCGCATTGCAGTACAACAAGACTGTCGCTGCAGGGCTGATAAGCCACAATGCCCCAGCCATTTCCATCTACGTTTTTAGAAGTCTCCGCAATCAATGCTTTGAGTTGATCATAGCTGCCGAAATTTTTATCAATCCGTTTCAGCAAATCACCGGATGGGGTTGTTTTTTTATTGGTAAGATTGGTCCAGAAAATGGAATGCAGCACATGTGATGAAAAATGATAAGAAAGTTTTTTGGTCCAGAAATCAACAGTTTCAAGATTATTATCATTCATGGCTTTTTGAATCATGGATAAATCTTTGTTGGCGCCTTTTACCGCATTGCCATGATGAAAGGTATAATGCAGGTGCATGGTTTCTGCATCCCTATACGGTTCTAAAAAATTTTCAGCATAGGGGAGTGGTTGCTGAATATAATTGCCATTAGCATCCACCAGTTTATCCATATCATTATCCACCATGTTTTGCGAAAATGCATTGCTGCCGCTTAACAGAGAAACGGCTCCTGTAAGTGAACCGGCTTTTAAAAAAGTCTTTCTGTTCATAAACTTAATTTTAAAGATGAAATAGAGTTCTTAAAATAAAGCTGTGACGTTAAGGTTTTTATTCTCTTTTTTTAATCCCGTCAGACGAGGGCGTCAGACGGGGCGTGCTTTTTTATTTTGCCTTTTTTCTTTTTGTATTGCTTCTTTGGATTTTGTTTTTTGGGGGCTTGTATTTTACCTGAGAATATATCCTTCCGCCACTTTATAAAACGCTTCCAGTTGCTGTTGTTTCCACGCTTCATCTTTATTCATTTCTTTCATCATTATATCTGCAACAAGCGGAGCGGCTTCAATGGCGGCTTTGGCATCTAAGATCAATGCTCTTGTACGGCGGCTCAATACATCTTCCACCGTCATAGCCATTTCATTGCCCACAGCCCACATTACTTCTGCAATGGTATAATGTAAGTTGGGGTGAATGGTTTGCGAATAACCCTGGTGTTGCAAATAACGAATAGCGGCTGCATCACTTCCATAATAGGCTAACGGATCTTCATGATCAGGTTTTTTGATCCATCCGTGCAGTTTCATGGTTTCTGTTTGGCAACGGGTATAAGCCAGTCCGCCTGCATAATGTGATTTTAAAATTACTTCCTGCGCCATCTTCCGGTAAGTGGTCCATTTACCACCGCTGATGTTGATCATACCACCTTTACTTTCCCAAATAGTATGATCTCTCGGTAACACTGCTGTTTTTTTCTTACCCGGAATTTTTATAAGCGGACGTAAACCTGCAAACACACTTTTTACATCGCTCCGCTGCAAACCTGTATGCACATAACGGTTGAAATGTTTGATCACAAAATCCACTTCCTCTTCTTTTGCAACAGGCTCCAATGAAATTTGCTCCACGCTGGTATCCGTAGTGCCAATAATTACTTTATCATGAAAGGGCACAGCAAACAAAACCCTTCCATCATCTGTACGTGGAATAAATAATGCCTGCTCGCCGGGAAAGAATTTTTTATCCACCACAATATGTATTCCCTGTGAGGGGCTTACTGCTTTTTCCAAACCATCATCATCCATCTTCAGCACTTCATCCACAAACACGCCTGTGGCATTTACCACAATAGTTCCTCTTGCTTCATACGTTTCGTTGTTGATGCTGTCTTCAATCACCACTCCTTTTACTTTTTCATTTTCACGGATGAGACTGGTAACTTTTGCATAATTCAATACAGTAGCGCTTACATCCACAGCAGTTAATGCAAGCGTGGTACAAAGCCTTGCATCATCAAACTGCCCGTCGTAATAAGCAACACCACCACTCAAACGCTTTCCATCCAATCCTTTAATGTACTGCTGCGTTTTTTTGATGGAAAGCATTTCAGATTTGCCCAAACTGAGTTTGCCCGATAAAAAATTATACACTTTCAAACCCAAACCATAATACAATGTTTCATACCAGCGGTAAGAAGGCATTACTAATTTCAAAGGATGAGCTAAGTGCGGCGCATTTTTCAGTAACAAACCTCTTTCTCTCAAAGCATCTCTTACCAAACGAATATTGCCCTGCTGCAGATAACGAACACCGCCATGAATGAGTTTGGTGGAACGGCTGGAGGTTCCTTTTCCAAAATCATATTGCTCCACCAGTAATGTTTTATAACCACGTGCTGCGGAATCAACGGCTGCTCCCAACCCGGTAGCGCCACCGCCAATGATGATGATATCCCAGTGATGGGTTGATTGAAGTTGTTGTATTTGCTGAGAGCGGTTCAAATTCGTTTCTGGTTTTTTGTTTATTGTTTGAGGTTGTAAAATTCAAGACGTGCAAATTAAATGAAACAGTTTAAAGTTGAAGAACAATAAACTACAAACCAAAAACTAAAAACTCATTGCCGCCTTTACCGCCTTCAGCCATCCTTCATACAAAGCAGTTCTTGTTTCATCATTCATTGTGCTTTCAAACTTTCTGTCCACCTGCCACTGTTGCTGCAGTTCATCAATACTGTTCCAGTAGCCGGTTGCAAGCCCTGCAAGATAAGCCGCACCCAATGCAGTTGTTTCAGTAATCTTTGGCCGCACAACGGTTGTATTTAATACATCACTCTGAAATTGCATCAATGTGTTATTCACTGTGGCGCCACCATCCACACGGAGTTCTTTGATTTCAATACCGGCATCAGCTTCCATCGCTTTTAAAACATCGGTTGTTTGATAAGCAATACTGTCTAAACTTGCTCTTGCAATATGTGCGGCTGTTGTTCCTCTTGTTAAACCCACCATGGTACCTCTTGCATGCTGGTTCCAGTAAGGTGCACCCAGGCCTGTAAAAGCCGGAACAACATACACACCTTCTGTATCTTTTACTTTTGCAGCAAGCTCTTCAATTTCAGAAGAGGAGCGAATGATGCCCAACCCATCTCTCAGCCATTGCACTACAGCGCCTCCGATAAACACACTTCCTTCCAGTGCATAAGTTGTTTTGCCATTTATTTTCCATGCAACGGTTGTAAGAAGATTGTTGTGTGAATGAATAATTTTTTCTCCTGTGTTCATCAGCATAAAACAACCTGTGCCATATGTATTTTTCACCATGCCCGGTTGTGAACATAATTGTCCAAACAATGCACTTTGCTGATCGCCTGCAATGCCGGCAATGGGAATATTCTTTGCCGTTAAAATATTTTGCGTGGTGCCATATACTTCACTGCTGCTACTTATTTGCGGCAGCATGTTGCCCGGTATATTGAAGATTTTTTCCAGTTCGCCATCCCATTGACAGGTTTGTAAATTCATCAGCATGGTGCGGCTGGCATTGCTCACATCGGTTGCATGCACCTGCCCTTTGGTTAAATTCCAGAGCAGCCAGGTATCAACAGTGCCGAAACAAAGTTCACCTTTTTCTGCTTTTGCTCTTGCACCTTCCACATTATCCAGTATCCATTTTATTTTAGTAGCGCTGAAGTAAGCATCCACTACCAAACCTGTTCGTTGCTGAATGAGTATGTGCAGATGTTTGCGTTTGAGTTCATCACAAAAACCGGCGGTACGCCTGTCCTGCCACACAATAGCATTGTAGATGGGTTTGCCTGTACTTCGTTCCCACATCACCGTTGTTTCCCGCTGGTTGGTAATGCCAATGGCATGAATGTTTTCAGCAGTCAATCCTGCTTTTGAAACCGCTTCTGCTGCCACACCCAGTTGAGTGCTCCATATTTCTTCAGGATCATGCTCCACCCATCCGGGCTGCGGAAAAATTTGTGTGAATTCTTTTTGGGCAACAGAAATGATGTTGCCATTTTTATCAAACACAATGGCACGGCTGGTGGTGGTGCCCTGGTCCAGGGCAAGAATGTAGGAAGACATATTCAACTGATTAAATTTCCAGTTGAATATACTGTATTCATTTGAAGAATATGAAGATTACTATTTGGTAAGTGTAACAGCCTTTGCATCCGTTCCCATGCCCGAGCAATAAAGCAAACAGGTTTTATCAAAATTTGAATTGAATTCGCCGGTAAGGTTATTAGTTGTAAAACTGAAAGAGCCTACAACTGTATTTCCCTTTTTAACGGTCAGTTGAGAAGAGCTGATTTCTCCTTTTAAAGTAATAGGGGTTACTATCGGAACATAAAGTGCACAATTTTGCGAAGCAAGTAACTGAACTGAAGAGGAACTGGTTTTATAAATATCTATATCAACTGTGTTTTCACCGGTTTTTTTTACTTCCCATCTCATTCCCATTGTTGTTCTGGCTACTTTAATGTAATTGCCACACACATCGCTGTAATAATAAAATGTAGAAGCGATAGGTGTATTCCAGGTTCCTTCCAGATTTCGTGCAGGGGATAAGTTCTTTTTACAGCCAGATGATAAAAACATAAGGAACACCAAAGGAATAAAAGGCATGTATTTATATTTCATATCCAGTATTGATAACAAATTAAAAATCACCCACCTTGAAACATTTTCTTCCGCCGGGCGGAGTGCCACCCCTCACCGGGGAATTTGCGGCCTTTTTATCACATGTACAATTTCCGGGAATATATTTTTTCTTCCATTCATTGCAGTCATTATAACTGCAGAAGGGACCATTGGTGCCTTTGGAAGCTCCCATAACAGATGCACATTGTGTTGAAGTACCGCAACTCCAGTTAGCATAATAATATTCTGTATTTTCCGCAGTCCCTTTTTTACATGCATACAAAGCACAGAGGAGTAATATAAAATTTAAAAATAAAGCTGATAAAACAAATGTTCCTGCTTTCATTTGGAAATGGTTTGACTTTATCAAACTTAAGCAGATCAGGTTTTCGGCGCAATCCCGCAGAATTGGTATTTACTTCTACCAAATAGTTGGTAGAAGCATTTTTATTCATTTAATAATCCATGTGAAAAGGCATATTTAATCAACCCGGCCAAATTTCCTGCCCCGGTTTTTTGCATGATATTTTTTCGGTGGGTTTCAACGGTGCGGTAACTGATATTGAGTGCTGCAGCAATTTTTTCATTTGTGTATTCTTGTGAAAGCAGTTTTACAATTTCCTTTTCTCTTGATGTAAGCTGGATTTCCTGTGTGGCAGTTTTGCTAGAAGCGGCAAATCCTTTCAAAATCACTTCATAAACAGTATCATTAAAATAAGTTTTACCTGCATGTACTTTTTCAATTGCTTCTACCAATTGTGTGCGTGTACAGCTTTTCAACAAATAGCCGGATGTTCCAAGTTTTACAAGCTCTGCAATAATTTCAGTTTCATCATGTGTTGTGAGGATGATTATTTTTATATCCGGTTTATTTTGCCGAATCCATCGTGTAAGTTCAATGCCATCCGCCCCCGGCATACTTATATCCAGCAGGCATAAATCATAATCGTTTTTGCCAAGTAGTTCCAGCACGGCGGTACCATCTTCAGCTGTTGCAGCAACATTGATATTTTTTTCTGACTTCAGTACAGATACCAGGCCATCAAGCAATACCCGATGGTCATCTGCAATAAGCACTTTTATAGTATCATTTTTTAAAGCAACCAATGGAGCAAATTTATCTTATACATCAAGCTTGCGCAATACCAATGTTTTGGTAGCACTGTTTTTTATGAGTAGGGTATATCTATGATGATGGATGTGCCGTTGCCGGGCTTGCTGTCAATATCAATACTTCCCTTCCTGTTTTGCACCCTTGTAAAAATATTATGCAACCCATTGCCGGTTAAAGATGGATGGGCCGTATCAAATCCTTTACCATCATCTTCTATAACGATATTGATATAATCATCATGTTTTATAAGTTGAACAGCAGCATTGGCCGCACCAGCATGTTTTACAGTATTGTTGATACACTCCAGAACGATTCTGTAAATATTTAACTCTGTTTGTTCATCAAGTCTTTCCTTGAAACCAAAGTGGTGATATTGGATCTGAAGTTTATTTTTTGAGCTGATGCGGTTAAATAGATTTTGCAAAGCGGCTGTGAGCCCTAGTTTGGAAAGTGTAGCAGGCATCATATCATAGGATATGTTCTTCATTTCCAGCATGGCTTCATCAAGTAAATGAATGGAGGCCTCAATTTTTTCCAGTTCGTAGGGTTGCTGCGGAACCGGCAAATCTGAAATTTTAAGTTTTACCGCCGAAAGTAAAGAACCCAAACCATCATGCAAATCCTGGGCTATCCGTTTACGTTCCTGGTCCTGAACTGAAAGTGCGGTGGCTAAAAGTTCCTGTTGCTGTTTATTTTCCTGTTGCTGTAAAATATTTTTTTGTTTAAGACGATAACGGTTGTACAACAACAGTGCAAACAGAAAAATACAAATTAAGAGGACTCCTAAAATATTTCTGAACATTTTTTGTTTAGCGAGGGCTGCGTTGTATTTCTGTTGTTCCAGCTCAAGACGCATTACAGCTTCTTTTTGAAAAAGATCGTTTTCATTTCTGCTATTTTCAATGCTGTTGCGCATTTGTTTGTAAAGTTCATTGTATTTCCAGGCGCTGTCAAACTGCTGAAGTTTTGAGTAGGCAATTGCAATTTGCTCGAGTGCATCTCTCGTATACTCGGCATGTTTTTCAAGCATCGATTTTTGAAGACCGTTACGCAGGTGTTTAATAGCATCAACCGGTTGGTTCAGGCAATTGTAAACTGATCCTGCAATAATATAATAAGAAGCGAGATCGTATCCGTTTACATTTTGAATAGTGTCAAGTGCTGCATCGGAAACAATATATGTCAGGGCGTTATTACAGTCCTTTTTTAGCAGCAAAGCCTCAGCAATCTTGTAATTAATATGAAGTGTGCGTGTGCTTAAAGTAGCCTTGTTAATTTTTCCCTCCTGTGTAAGTTGTGTATAAAGGTTTTTGCTGAGGTTTAAGTGATAGATGCTTTTGTCAGCATCGTTCTGTGCCATAAATAATTCAGCAAGATTTAATTGTGCATGCGCCATGAACAATTTATTGGCCATAGCTTGCGTTTGGGTATTATACGATTCAAAATAGGAAGTTGCTTCTTTAAAGTTTTTGTATTTAAGATGCACATGGCCAATAACATTGGTGAAATGTGCAGCCTGTTTTTTGTCCTTATTTTTTTCAGCAGTGATTAACCCTTCAGTTGAAGTTTTCAATACACCTGCCAGGTTGCCTGAAAGAAAATAGAGGTTATTGATAGCGGGTCTTATTTGATGCAGATCATCATACACAAATTTATATTGTAAAGCCAGTTGTAAAGCCAATTGCAGATAATGAAGTGAAGAATCGTACTGCTTTTTGTAATAATAAATCATGTTTTTTCTCAGTAATAAAGTAAGAACTGAATATTTTGAGAATAAGAACGAATTGTAGTTTATTGCAAGAGGGTAATAAGACATTTTCAGGAGGGTATCAAATATCCCTTCATGCTCTTTTTTGGTACATTGCTTTTGAACCTCATTAAGGAGGGGCTGTTCATACTCAGCAATTACTGTTTTGATTTGCTGCTGCTGCTTTTCAATTTCATTTTTCGAAAAAATCTGGCTTAAATCCTGGCCAGGGCTGATGGTGCCAAGTAAACAACCAAATATGATCAATGCACTTTTAAGCATATCAAAACCTAATAATGGTTAAAGCTAAAAAAATACTTTCACATCTCCCTAAATTTGCACTATGCAGTTAATAGAAGTAACTACACCGCAGCAGGAAAAAGAGTTTATAAAAGTAAACGTACTCATGAACCAGGGCGACCCCAATTACATTCAGCCGCTGGATAAAGATGTGGAGCAGGTGTTTGATAAAGAAAAAAACAAAGCTTACCGTTTTGGGGAAACCATCCGCTGGATATTGAAAGATAATCAAGGAAAACTAATCGGCCGCATTGCTGCATTCGTTAATAAGAAATACAAAACCAAAGGCGATGAAGGCCTGGTGGGCGGCTTTGGTTTTTTTGAATGCATCAATGACCAGGCCGCTGCCAATTATTTATTTGATACAGCTAAAAATTGGCTGGAAGCAAAAGGCATGTATGCTATGGATGGGCCCATCAACTTTGGCGAGCGTGACCGGTGGTGGGGGGTGCAGGTGGGTGGTTTTCAGCAGCCATTGTATTGCATGAACTACAACCCAAAGTATTATCAAAAATTGTTTGAAGGTTATGGGTTTAAAGTGTTCTTTAATCAGTACTGTTATGCATTAAAAGTTAAAGACCGGCTGCAGGATAAATTTTACAAGCGTCATGATGAAGTGGCAAAAAATCCTGACTTTAAAGCTGTACATATACGCAAAGATCAACTGGATAAATTTGCACATGATTTTGTAACAGTGTATAACAAAGCATGGGCCGGGCATGGCGGATTAAAAACAATGGATCACCGTTTGGTGATTGGAATGTTCAATGCCATGAAACCGGTAATGGATGAACGCATCAGTTGGTTTACCTATTATAAAGAGGAGCCTATTGGCGTATGGCTCAACATTGTGGATTTAAACCAGTGGTTTAAATTTTTGCATGGCCGTTTTGACTGGTGGGGTAAACTCAAATTTGCATGGATTAAACTCACCAAAAAGAATAAAAAATTCAACGGAATTATTTTTGGTGTGGTGCCGGAGTGGCAGGGCAAAGGCATTGACAGTTACATGATTATGGAAGCGGCCAAAATAATTCAGGATCAGCATTTGTATGAAGATTATGAACTGCAGTGGATTGGTGATTTTAACCCCAAGATGATGAATGTGGCCAGCAGCCTGGGTACAGATATTACCAGGCATCTGATTACTTACCGTTATATAATTGATACAACAAAAGAGTTTAAACGGCATCCGCTGGTGTAGTTATTTGACATCAATCATAACCGGCTTTGATTCCTCTCATTGATTTCCTCAAAGAGTTTCAGTTGCTTTGATGCGTTTATGAAACTTTTTTTAATGATACTTCTGGGTTTTGTTGGTTTTACATCTGCTGTTTGCGGTGCATTAATGATGATTGAACCATCCGGCAGTTTTTTAATGCTGGATCCTGTATGGTTAAAACACAGTTCCTTTAAAGATTATTCAGCCCCGGGGTTGATTCTTTGTGTAGTAGGCGCTGCTAATCTTTTTGCCTGGTACAGGGTGAGTGGTAAAAAAACACAGTGGCTTTGGTGGGCATTGGCAGCAGGTATCCTTATTATTGGCTATGAACTGGTGCAAATGATATTGCTGCAGTTTACTTACTGGTTGCAATACATCTATATCATTTCAGGTTTTTTTATTGTACTTACCAGTTTGCAGTTAAAGCACCGGGAATTAATTTGAGTGTACCTTCCTTGTTCTCATTTAATTGTTGAAAAACTAAGCCGATCCATCTTTTGATTTGGAGGCCATCTTTCTGTCGTAATATTTTTTACCAAAATAACCTATAACAGGAACAAGAATTACCGTGAGCAGGTATTTAGGATCATCCAGTAAAACTGCCCAGAGTTTACGGATGATATTTTGTTCCAGTTTAATACGTATGGGAATGCTGCGGTTTTCCAGTTCTTCACTCGCATCCGGTTTATAAGCTGTTATTTTTAAAACGAGTTGCGTGGATGGTTTATCTGTTTTGGTAATTACGGTCCACCCCCAGGTATTTCCATTAAGGGTATCAATTTTTTGTTTGTCCGTATTATGGCCCACTTTGGTAATGGTATAATCTCCGGCAGGGCCGAGCAAATTAATTTCAACATCCTCATACACCAGCGGAATATGCAGTGAGTTAATAATACTGCTGTCGTCATTACTGCTGTTTACCTGCTGCTGCCGTTCAATTTGCCGCAGGGTATCTCTTGTTTTTGCTTCAGGTTTATTAATGGTTAAATGCGCCCTTATGTTTTTTAATTCGTTTCTTTTAATGATGTTGAAATACGAATAGGCAATATTGGCTGATTTACGGCTTATTGTTTTTTGAATGAAACGAGTGGTGTCATTTCCTTTAACGGCAGTATCAACGGCGGTTGTTGACGAATCAGTAACAGTTGCAGAAGTATCTGCTATCGGTATATGTATATCGCCTTCATTGTTGCATGAGTAAATGAAAAGGAAGAGAATAAGCCGGGTTATGTGTTTCATTAGCTGCTTGTTTGCAGAAAGTTAGTAAATACATGCTGGCTTTGCAAGTAATGATTGCGTTTGTATTCAACTGTACAGGAATGATGTTCATATTTAATAAAGTTGTTGCACCTGAGTTGCTGAACATTGTTCCTCCGCTCACGGGCTGCGGTGGCTGAAGGGTAGTGCCCCCGCCTCAGGCGGGGGTACCGTAGCGAAGCGAAGCCGGAAGACGCCGGACAAAAGTTGATGGAAAGATGAAAGGCGAAAGCCCCAAAAGAAAAAGCCAGGAACCAAGGCACAAGAACCAATAATGAAGAGTCAGGGAACAAGAATTAAGGCACAAGGTTCAAGTCCCATCTGTGTGCATCTGTATAATCAATGGCTTATTATTATTCGTGTCCATTCGTGCTATTCGTGGCAAAACACCCAACTGGCTCACAACTTTTCCTCATTTCAAAATTCCTCCATTTTCCATTTTTCATTTCACCCCTGCACCCTTACCTTTGCGGCCTGAATAATAACCCCTCTTTTTAAATACATTTTTATATGGCCAATTCTGGTAAGGTTAAACAGGTTATCGGCGCCGTGGTAGACATTCAGTTCGACGGCAAACTCCCCGAAATTTACAGCGCTCTTGAACTCAAACGCCCCAATGGCGACGTCCTGGTAATGGAAGTGCAGCAGCACCTGGGTGAAGACAGCGTTCGTACCATTGCAATGGACGGTACAGAAGGTTTGGTTCGTGGAATGGAAGTAACCGATACCGGCCGCAACATTGTAATGCCTACCGGTGAACTCATTAACGGCCGCTTGTTTAATGTAACCGGTGATGCTATTGACGGTTTGCCACAGGTGAGCAAAGCTAATGGCCGATCTATACATGCTCAGCCTCCGGCCTTTGAACATCTCTCAACTGCCAGCGAAATTTTATATACCGGTATCAAGGTAATTGACCTGATTGAACCTTATGCAAAAGGCGGTAAAATTGGATTGTTTGGTGGCGCTGGTGTGGGTAAAACGGTATTGATCCAGGAGTTGATTAATAATATTGCCAAAGGTTACGGTGGTCTTTCCGTATTTGCAGGTGTGGGTGAGCGTACACGTGAGGGAAATGACCTGTTGCGTGAAATGATTGAAGCCGGTATTATGAAATATGGCGATGCATTCAAACACAGTATGGAAGAAGGTGGCTGGGATTTAAGCAAAGTAGATATGGAAGGATTGAAAGAAAGTAAAGCAACCTTCGTGTTTGGTCAGATGAATGAGCCTCCGGGGGCACGTGCACGTGTGGCGCTTTCTGGTTTAACGATTGCTGAATATTTCCGTGACGGTGACGGCACAGGAAAAGGAAAAGACATTTTGTTTTTCGTAGATAATATCTTCCGTTTTACACAAGCCGGTTCTGAGGTATCTGCCTTGCTGGGTCGTATGCCTTCAGCGGTAGGCTATCAACCAACGCTTGCTACTGAAATGGGATTGATGCAGGAGCGTATTACTTCAACACGTAATGGTTCTATCACTTCTGTACAGGCGGTATATGTACCTGCGGATGACTTAACCGATCCGGCACCCGCAACAACATTTGCACACTTAGATGCCACTACGGTATTGGACCGTAAGATTGCCGATTTGGGTATCTATCCTGCGGTAAGTCCGCTGGAATCTACTTCAAGGATTCTTACACCTCAAATTGTGGGTGATGCACATTACAACTGTGCCAACCGTGTAAAATTAATTTTGCAGCGTTATAAAGAATTACAGGATATCATTGCCATCCTTGGTATGGATGAGTTGAGTGAAGAAGATAAGCTCACGGTGTTCCGTGCACGTAAAGTACAGCGTTTCCTTTCTCAGCCTTTCCATGTGGCAGAAGCCTTTACCGGATTGAAAGGTGTGTTTGTAAGCATTGAAGATACCATCCGTGGTTTCAACATGATTATGGACGGTGAAGTGGATGAGTATCCTGAAGCAGCATTCAACCTGGTGGGCACAATTGAAGATGCGATTGAGAAAGGTAAGAAGCTGATGGCGGCGGCGAAGGGGTAAAGCCCCCATCCCCGAAAGGGGGACAAGGCAGGCCACTGATTAAATGAAACAGTTCTTTGGTTTATTAACGTAGATGATTGTGTTACCGGCAGATGTACTGCTATGTTTCTTCTGTTGCCACGCTCGTTTCATCGTTCCGTTTTTCATGTCGTCATTTTGCGTGGCAGCCTGTACTGAGCGGAGCCGAAGTACCGCACTCTTGTACGTTCTGAACTTTTATCAACAATAAAAATTCAAACCCTTTTTCCAAAAAGCAGAGGGTATAAAAACTCCCCTTCAGGGGATGGGGGCTTCTTATGAATTTAGAAATATTAACTCCATCAGGTAAAACATACAGCGGCGAAGTAATCGGCGTTCAGCTTCCGGGTATTGGAGGAAGTTTTGAAGTGCTGGATAATCACGCACCTTTAGTTAGTGCACTTAAAGCCGGGCAATTAAAAGTGCTGGTTGAAAAAAACCGTAATGAACTATTTGCCATACAGGGGGGCTTTGTAGAAGTGTTGAATAACAAAGTAACGGTGCTGGTGGAAGGCAGTAAGCCGGTGGAATAAATTGAAATAATTTTGCTTAAGGATCAATCCCGTTGACAATAATTGACGGGATTTTTTTTAATAAAACCTCCGGGATTTCAGAAACATCTTTCCAATAATCATCCTGCCAGCAAAAATCCCGGAGGTTTGTAATTTAAATTATAATTATTGCCTGCAAAATTGCAATTATAATCAACAAATATCATAATTTTAATCATGCAAATTCACGCAGTAATACAATACAAAAATCTATTGCAACACCTCGCCTCCATTATTGATGTGAGCGGATACAGGCATGATTACATTGCCAAAAAACTCGGAATAAAGCCGCAGAATTTCTCTGTAAAAAAACAACGGGTAAGCTGGACACCCGATGAGGTGGAAAAACTTCTTTCAATTGTTGCCAATGAAGACGTAGAAGATTATTTAATGCTTCAACACATGCGTTCACTTGAAAACGAAGAAACCATCAGCCTGGACGCTTTCAAAAAAGAAATGGGATGGAAGTAATTGTTAAAAAGAATTTTCTGAAAGAATTAAAAGGCACCCCCCAAACATATACAGCAATCTGTAAAAGAAATTGTAACTGAAGTATTGCCCCGTGCTAAAAGCCTTGAATCTTCCGGTCTTGATTACAAAAAGATGGATGGCCAAAAGAAAGGGGAGAGTTATTACCGGATAAGAGTTGGAGATTGGCGTATTGGTTTGGAGTATCTTCATCCAAAAATTATTGTAATTACTGTGCTTCACAGGGGAACGATTTATAAAAAATTTCCATAAAACAGAAAATCAATAAGGCATTTATGTAATGCTTTCATCTGCAGCATCCATCCATTACAAAATCACTCTTTATGAAACAATGGATGCATCTGCTGCTGCTTGTACTGCCTTTTACAATTTCAGCACAAACAACAAAACGTACTGCCGTAGAAACCAAAATGGAAAAAGTTACCGTGTTTCTCAAAGGTGTGTTGTTACTTAATTTAATGGCTAAAAGATACCTTATTATTCACGCCAAATACTGGCTGTACAGGAAAAACCCTTACTTCGTATCATAGATTTATTTACGACAACTAAACGTATTAAATGTGGGCGGCTTATTAACCCGAGCTTTTATTTTTGTCGAACAAAGGTGCAAAAACAAAATCCCTTCACCAAAAGCACAAGTTATTATTATTTGCTCAGAAACGTAATCATTCGATCCATTAGATGATTTTGCTTTTCAATCAACACAGGTATTAATTCTACTAATTTCTGAATACTTTTACTTTGCTCATCATCAGTTACTTGTAAAGTACTATTATGAAGCGCTACTGGCGAATGATTGCCGTTTTTTACGTTATAAAAAATTGCAGAGTCAATCAATTCAGCAATAGATGTTTCCAATATATCAGCTATGTCCTTAAGCCGTTCAATAGTTAAACTCGTTTCTCCCCTTTCAATTTTTCCATAAGCATTTTCGCTTATACCAAGTTTTGCAGCTATTTCAAGCCTTTCTATTCCTCTGGTTTGCCGTTTAATCCTTATTTTATCTCCGATATTTTTGTAAAAAAATCCACGGCTACCAAAATACACACTTTAAAGCACAAAATACAATTACAATTTTTCTTCTTTTCGGTTTTCCTGCGCTATTTTTATTAAGGTAATCAGTGGGCAATCCTGAAACCACTTAAAAAAGAAGTAGGGATAAAATTTAAAAGTGTCTATTATGAAAAAGTATCTGGGATTTTTGATTGCTAGTTTCTTAATTGTTGGAGCCTCTTGCTCTAAACAGGGAAATGCTGATATTGAAACAAATGATTTGACAGCACAGGTGCTTCAGTTAAAAACAACTGAGGCACAAAGAATTACTTTTGCTGAGATATTAACACCTTCTCAGAAGAATCAAGTTTGGCAGTCTCGTATTAACAAAATGATAAAAGAGAATACTCTTACAGATATTCAAAAGGGTTTAATGCTTGAATTAAAACAAAAGTTAAATATCACGATTTTTGAAAGTAACTCAAAACGGGATGAATTTATGAGTAGCTTTGTTTTAGATTGGCAAAAGCGAGCGATACCAGTTATTGGATATGATTTGCTGTTTAAATATTTGGCTAATATTGATGATGTTCAAACAAAAGAGTCCTTAGCCGCAAGGAGCGGATGTAATTGCAACAGTACAAGTTCTTTTTCATGTATTGGAAGGAACGAGTGTGATAACCCTGCTTGTAATAGTTCAGATTCGGGTTGCGGTTTTCTTTGGTTATATGAATGTAATGGTCGTTGCACCCTATCAGGAGGTCCAAAAACTCTTTAAGAAGTTAAATCAATCAAAGCATGTTATTATAATAAAGATGAAAAGGGGGGTATTTTTTTTATTAGTAGGAGCAAGTTGTTTATTTTTTTTTGTTGAAAGATATTTGTTCAATGGAATTGGGTTAAAGCCCTTGTATTTGGCATATTTGGTAACCTTTTCAGTATACTTTCTTGGCTCTTTCTTACTGTTTAAATTCCTGAAAGGGATACCCCCTTTTTTTATTGGTAGCGTCCTTTTAACTCCGCAAATTGTAGTGTTATTTTTCGTGTTATTTACAAAGGAGTTACATTTTCGTATTCCGTCCGTTTATCCTTCTGCCACCTTTATTGTTCTTGCAGGTATAACTTTAGGATATTTTCTAATCCGGGAAAAATATATAACTGCTTTACTGTCATTTTTTCTTTCAGCAATTCTTGTTTATCTGTATTATTTCTTTTGGGTAATTCCATCTTTAATTAATAATGCTAATAAAAGAAATATAAACGAAAGCGTACAGCCATACATTTTTTTTTCACTTAAAGATAAAGATGGTGCTTCTTTTCAGACTATACCTATTAATGGAAAGATTTTATATTTTGAATTTTGGTTCAGAGACTGCTTTCCATGCTGGAATAAAATGGCTACAATTGAAAAACTAACGAATACTTATAAAAATGATAGTCAGGTTGCAATCTATTCAGTAAATGCGGGCAATATAGATAGTTTTGAAGTGTTCAAAAACGAAGTTGAGAAAGAGGGTGTATATAAGCAATTAATAAACCTATACGATTCAGCAGGACTATTTGCGAAGCAGTTTGATATTAAAGCTTATCCTGTTGATGTAATTATATATAAAAATAAAATTGTCAGGGTTTTTAATGGCTGGCAGGTTGATATGGAAAAAGAATACTTGAAACAAACAATTAAAATACTGAACAAACTAAAAAAGGAATAATGAAAAAATATATTAGTTTAGTGTTTATTTCCTTATATTTTCTATCTTCCTGTACTTCTGCCACAGGTGATGGCCTCCTTGTTTTGGAGTCTTCATATAATAATACAGATACCATTGATCAAAGTGGTATTGTTGAAAGGAAATACTTAGTAAGAAATAAAGGCAAAGCGCCTAGTAATATATTAAATATTGTGTCTTCATGTGGGTGTACTACGTCATCAGAGAATTATAAGAGAATACTGAAACCAAACGATACTACACATATTATCATCACATATAAACCAATGCGTAACGATTCTGCAAATGTTACGAAAGCAATTGTAATTCAAAATGACAGCAAATCTCCTTTGCTGGAAATTAGCCTTTCTGTATTTGTAAAGAGATAAAATCCTTGCGCTTTTGATCATCTGCCAACCCCATAGGCCCGATTCATTTACTTTTTCACTCGGAACATTATTTAAACTTTATGTAATTTTTCAGCCCACTGCATCCATCCATTACAAAATCACTCTTTATGAAACAATGGATGCATCTGCTGCTGCTTGTACTCCCTTTTACAATTTCAGCACAAACCACAAAACGGGTAACTCTAGAAACAAAAATGGAAAAAGTAACTGTGTTTCTCAAAGGCGCACAGGTGTTACGTACAGGCAAACAACTGATTAATAACGGTAAACAGGAAATTGTTTTCCGTGGCATTAGTACCGATATTGAAAAAAACAGTGTACAGGTAAAAGCAGATGGCAAACTCACCGTGCTCTCTGTAAAAGTGCAGCGTGATTTTTTAAATGAACAGGAAGTAAGAGAGGAAATCAAAGACCTGCAAACCAAACAGGAACAACTGGAAGATAAAAAAGCCGCCACTCAAAAAATGCTGGAAGTGTTTAAGCAGGAAGAAAACATGCTCATTAAAAACCAGCAGATAGGCGGCACCATCGTTACATTAAAACCGGAAGAGCTGCGTCAATCACTGGAATTTCAAAGAACAAGATTAACAGAAGTGCTGAAAAAGCAACTGGAGCTGGGAAAAGAAATTGAGCAGATGGATAAGGAACAGGCAAAGCTTGCCAGCCAGTTACGGGAATTGAATCAGAAAAAAGATTTGTCCACCAATGAAATTGTATTGCTGGCCGATGTAAAAGAAAATGCAATTGTTCCTTTTGAAATTACATACCTCGTTAAAAAAGCAGGGTGGTATCCCAGTTATAATATTCGTGTAAAAGATGTGGTAAGCCCTTTAACTATTGAAATGAATGCCAATGTATATCAAACAAGTGGTGAAGGATGGAATAATGTAAAGCTCATTTTATCAACCGGTAACCCTAATGAAAACAACACCAAGCCCGAAATAAAGCCCTGGTATTTGTATTATGTAGATGGCAGCCTGGCCAATTACCGTCAATACATGCTGGGCAATGAAGGGCAAATGCTCATGGGAAGAATTACAGATGATAAAGGAATGCCTTTGGCAGGAGCAACAGTTCAGTTAAAAGGAACAGTTACGGGTACATCAACAGATGCCAATGGTGTTTATAAAATAAAAGCAAATGGATTCAACCAAACACTTTCTGTTTCTTATGTGGGGTTTGAGCAATATGAATTTAATTCTGGTAACCAGTTTGTAAATGTTAGCCTCAGGCCCTCAGATAAGAATTTACAAGAAGTAGTAGTGGTAGGATATGGCACATCACGGGATCAGGATTTAGCAGGTTCCGTTTCCGGTGTTCAAATAAGAGGCGCTTCTACTTTTAAGGAACGAAAGCAAATTCCTGTTCAAGTAGTCACCACCTATCAACCCACCACCACCCAATATGAAATTGATGAAGTAACCACTATCAACAATGATGGAAAAATGAACACCATCAGCATTCATGAAAACAGTATTGCTGCATATTATGAATATTACACAGCGCCCAAACTGGAAGAAGCTGCCTATCTCACAGCTAAGCTCACCAACTGGCAGGACTTGAATTTAATACCCGGTGAAACCAATTTGTTTTTTGAAGGCACATATCTCGGCAAATCTTATTTAGACCTCAGCAGTGGCAGCGATACACTTTCATTATCATTGGGCATTGATAAAGGAATTGTAGTAAAACGTACTATGCTCAAAGAATTCAGCAATAAAAAGTTTCTGGGCAGCAACAGAACTGATTACAGGCATTTTGAACTTACGGTGCGTAACAATAAAACAGTTCCGGTAAATATTATTATTGAAGACCAGTTTCCTATTTCGCCCCAAAAAGAAATTGAAGTGGGTGATGCGAAATATGAAGGCGCTAAAATAGATGAGGATACAAAAATTATTACCTGGTCTTATATTGTTGAATCGAAGCAACAAAAGAAAATGGAGTTGAAATATTCGGTAAAATATCCAAAAGAAAAACACTTACAGTTGGATTAAACGACTGGTAAAACCTCCGGGATTTTAAAAATATCTTTCCAAGAATCATCCTGCCAGCAAAAATCCCGGAGGTTTAAAAGCAATAATGTTCAATTGATGATGTAGCAGATTTTTTAAAATAGTTCAAATGCGTCGCTCCTCTGCTTTGGAGAGAGATAAGAGAGTGAGGCTTTCAATTCAATTGCGGATCAATCGGGTAATGAATCAGTTGTTCGTATTCCCCGCCCATTTGCAGCAATGATTTTTTCCAGATGCTTTGCTCATCACGGTCAAACACAAGTGGCGTGCTGGCAGTAACAGTAAGCCAGCTTTTTTCTTTGATTTCTGCAGCCAGTTGCCCGCTGCTCCAGCCACTGTAACCAAGATAGAAACGAACTTTGGAAGTATTCAATTGATTGTTTAGTAATAGATCACTAATGAGTTCAAAATCGCCGCCCCGGTAAATACCATTGGCAATTTCCTGTGAGCCGGGAATTTGCTGCGGAAGCTGATGAATAAAATGCAGCGTATCCGTTTGTACCGGTCCGCCATAATAAACAGGAACGGTAATGCCTTCAAGGTGTGTAATTAAATCGCCGAGTGTATGTTCTGTTTTCCGGTTGAGCACCAAACCAAAACTTCCTTCCTCCGTATGTTCACAAAGAAGCGCCACGGTACGCATAAAGTTGGGATCTTTAAGAAAGGGGTCTGAAATGAGTAGTATGCCGCTGCCGGGTTCAATCATAACTTTAAATTACGGTTCATTTCTGAAACCAAAACAATTTCTTTGATGGTTTTTGCAGCGCTTCGGTAACCCTTGCAAAGAGACGTTAAAAAAACAGCCCCTGGAACATTTAGCAGCTCAAATCCTTTGTACTGGCTATTTTTGCACACCGGGTAAAACCTCAACTGTTTGTATGCAGCTAAAAAAAGTATTTCCTGCCATTATTGCTTTAATCACCCTCTCACTGCTGGGAATTATTATTGTACAGGTATCCTGGATTAAAACACAGGCTGCACTAAAAGAAGATCAGCTGGTGTTAAAAATGTATGATGTAACACAGGAAGTGGGAGAGGAACTCATTTCACAAACGGGCAGCAAGTTTAACAGTGTGGTGCCAATGCCCAATATGAAATTTCCCGGCGATTCCTATGATATGTACAAACAGTATTCAGTGGGTAACCGTTTTACACAGTTTGAAATCAAAGAAAAAATTACCAAAGCTTTTTTAAGACATGGGTTAAAAGATACCAAATTTGAATTTGCAATTGCCAGTGCAAGTGATAACATATTTGTTCACTATCCTGTAAAGACAGCAAGGTTTATGGAAATGGCTATTGACTCTGTGCATAATAAAAAAAGTCTTTACCCTTTAAACCCTGCAGGCGGCAGCTTGCTGGAAAGCCTGGCGCCTGAAGAAGTTTTAATGATTGTGGTTCCTGATTTTAAAAGCTACATCTTTCAATCACTCGGGTGGATGATTGCGGGCTCCATCTTCTTTACCATTGTTATTATCACTGCTTTTTTCTTAACGCTCAATACATTGCTCCGCCAGAAAAAACTGAGTGAAATGAAAACTGATTTCATTAACAATATGACGCATGAACTTAAAACACCACTTGCCACAATTTCACTGGCGGTGGATGCACTCAAGAACGAAAAAGTGCTGGCCAATGATGAAAAGCGGGGTTATTTCACCCAGATGATCCGTGATGAAAACAAACGCATGAACAAACATGTGGAAACGATTTTGCAGGCCGCACAAATGGAACGGAATGAAGTGCAGCTCAACAAAAAAGATATTCATGTGCATGAAGTGATTCAAAAAGTAATGGATAACCTGCAGTTGCAAATACAGGAAAAGAACGGAAAAGTGGAACTGCAGATGAATGCCACTAATGATGTAATGGAGGCAGATGAAGTGCATTTTACCAACCTCATTAATAATCTCCTGGATAATGCGGTGAAGTATTCCAAAGATGATGCACTGCTCGTAAAGGTTTCAACAAAAAACACCGGTAAAAATATCCGTATTGCAGTGGAAGATAACGGCATTGGTATGAGCAAGGAGACAGTAAACCGGGTGTTTGAAAAATTCTACCGGGCGCATACGGGTAATGTGCACAATGTAAAAGGTTTTGGTTTGGGATTGAGTTATGTAAAAACTATGACAGAAGCGCATGATGGAAAAATAAAAGTGGAAAGCGTATTGGGCAAGGGCAGTACGTTTATTGCGGAGTTTCCGTTGAAGAAATGAAGATTCCCCGTTGGATATATCAATTAATAACCCGCATGTTCCTTTGGATTCTGGTAGTTTTTATTGGAATAAAAGCGTATAGCGATGAGTCTTATGGAAATCGTTTTGGAATACTTTCTTTTTATGAACATGGATGGTTTTATCTTTTAGTGATTGTTCTGCTGGTAGTAATAGTTTTGGATATCAGAGGATATTATGAAAAGAAAAAAATACATCATTTTCTGCCAACCGTTACAGCTTTCCCGCCCATGTTGGTATGCTTAAGTTGCACAACAGATGAATAAAGAGCAAAAGCGCAGTAATGCACACTGCCCGCCGTTGTTGTGTCTCCCGACCAACAACGCATGTACAGAGCTCTATTAAGCCATAGCCCGTTTATTCTTTAGCGATTCCTCATTCCGCCGCAACAGCGTAG